>JBKGZF010000251.1:0-4301 GCA_046545715.1 Nitriliruptoraceae bacterium
GCCCGCCACAACGCCGCCACCGTCGTCGGCAGCCTCATCAACCAGCTCACCCAGATCGGCAACCGGCAGTACCAGGACCGCTACCTGTTCGCCGGCCGCGCCACCGAGGCCTCGCCCTTCGACCTGTCGGGCACGCGGACGCGCTTCCGCGGCGACCTCGAAGGGCTGTTCACCCGTATCGACCGCCAGACCGAGGTTCAGAGCAACCTGACCGCCGACGAAGTCTTCGGCTCGCTGAGCGGACGCGTCACCACCGCAGATGCTCCACCGCGCGGGCGGCGCCACCACGAGGGTTGCGATGATCGTCTGCCACTGCCGGGTCGTCACCGCGGCGACGATCCGTGCCTCGATCGAGGACGGTGCGGAGGATGTGCGCGCGGTCGGCGAGGCCTGTGGTGCCGGCATCGGCTGCGGGGGATGCCACCCCGCGATCGAGCGGCTGCTCGACGACGCCGCACTGGGGATCGCCGCACCCGACGCGCTGCGCGAGCGGCAGGCCGTCGGCCGCTGCGTTCCGGTCGTGGACGTGGTCGCCGAGGTGGCCTAGCGTGGCGCCGGCCACCCAGACTCCTCGAGACGTTGGAAGGCGCCACCTATGGGACGCGGTGACGAGCGGGTCCTTGAGCTGCTCAACGACATGCTCACCTTCGAGCTGACGCTGATCAACCAGTACTGGCTCGACTACCGCATGCTCGACGACTGGGGGCTGCCGGGGCTCGCCAAGGCGTTCAAGGACATCGCCCGGGAGGAGATGGAGGACGCCGACGGCTACATCGAGCGCATCCTCTACCTCGAGGGGCATCCCAACGTCCAGCGGCTCGGCACCGTCCGGGTCGGTGAGGATCCGCTCGAGAAGCTCGATCTCGGTCGTGCCGCCGAGGCCGAGGCGGTCGAGCGGCTCAACGCCGGCGTCGTGCTGTGCCAGGAGGCGGGTGACAACGGCACGCGCGAGATGCTCGCCGAGGCGTTGCGCGAGGAGGAGCAGCATCTCGACTTCTTCGAGACCCAGCTCGATGCGGCCAGGCGGGTCGGCACCGAGAACTGGCTGAGCCTGTTCACCCTGGGCAACGCCGACTGACGGTGAGCGTGACCGTGGCGGTGTCCGCCGTCGCGGGTGCTCGCGGTCCGGATCCGGGCAGCAACCCCGGGTGGAACCTCGTGCGTGCGCCCTTCGTCCGACCGGCTGACGGTCGACGAAGGAGACACGGTCATGGCACGGCTCCCCGCACCTTCCACGGTGCTCGCACTGCTGCTGGTGGTCGCACTGCCGCTGGCGGCCTGCACGGATGATGACGACGACGAGGCGTCCACCGGTGCGCAAGCAGAGGCCTCGCTGGCAGCTGGCGACGCGGCCGGGCAGGGATCGGACGGTGGTCCCGGCTCGGGCGTGACGGTCTCCGGCGCGGGCGTCGCCAGCGGCGAGCCCGACGTGGTGAGGATCACCATCGGGGTCGAGGTGGAGCGCGACGAGGTGCAGCCGGCGCTCGACGCCGCCAACCAGCGCACCGAGGGGGTCATCGACGCGCTCGACGAGGCCGGGATCGGCTCGGACGATCGTCAGACGCGCGACTTCGCGATCCACCCCCGCCACGACCGCGACGGAGGCATCAGCGGCTACGCGGTGCGCAACCTGGTCGAGGCCACGATCCGCGACCTCGATGCCATCGGCCCCATCGTGCAGTCGGTGGCCGACGCCGCAGGTGACGAGGTCCGTATCCACGGGCTGCGCTACGACCTCGAGGAGGATGACTCGCTGGTCACCGCCGCACGGGAGGCCGCGGTCCAGGACGCGCGTGACAAGGCCGAGCAGTACGCCGAGTTCGCCGATCGCCAGCTCGGTGAGCTGATCGCCCTGGAGGATCAGACCAGCAGCTCGCCGCGTCAGGCCACCTTCCAGGAGGACGCCGCCGACGAGGCAGCTGAGAGCGGCGTGCCGATCGAGCCGGGCGAGCAGGACGTCACGGTGCGGGTGCGCGCACGCTGGACGTTCGACTGAGCGCTACGGGCGTGCGGCTCCCCGGCGTCGCAGCCAGTAGCGTGCCGCGCGCAGCGCTGCCATGAGTCCTGGGAGGAACCGCATGCCCGAGCCCGTGATCGTCGCCACCGCCCGTACCCCGATCGGCCGAGCGTTCAAGGGCTCGATGACCGAGGTACGGCCCGACGACCTGACCGCGACCATCATCGCCGAGGCGATGTCCCAGGTGCCGCAGATCAGCGCCGAGGACGTCGACGACCTCCACCTCGGTTGCGGCCTGCCCGGTGGCGAGCAGGGCTTCAACATGGCGCGGGTGGTCGCGATCCTGCTGGGCTGGACCTCTGTGCCCGGGACGACCGTGACCCGCTACTGCTCCTCGAGCCTGCAGACCACGCGCATGGCGATGCACGCGATCCGGGCCGGCGAGGGTGAGGTGTTCGTCTCCGCGGGGGTGGAGATGGTCTCGCGCTACGTCAAGGGCAACTCGGACTCACTGCCCGACACCCAGAACCCGCGGTTCGCCGAGGCGGTCGCCCGCACCGAGCAGCGCGCCGAGCACGGAGCCGACCGCTGGGAGCCTGCCGAGCTGCCCGACATCTACATCCCGATGGGCCAGACCGCCGAGAACCTCGCGCTGCTCAAGGACGTCTCGCGCGAGCGGATGGACGACTTCGCCTTCGAGTCGCAGCGCCGCTACGCGCAGGCGGACGCCGAAGGCTTCTGGGCCAACGAGATCGCTGCGATCGAGCTCCCGGACGGCTCGACGCTCTCCGCCGACGACTCGCCGCGTCCAGCCGACCGGGACAAGATGCGCGACCTCGACCCGGTGTTCCGGCCCGATGGTCGGGTCACGGCGGGCAACGCATGTCCACTCAACGACGGTGCCGCGGCGGTGATCGTGATGTCCGACGAGAAGGCCGCGCAGCTCGGGATCGAGCCGCTGGCACGGATCGTGTCGACGGGGGTCTCGGCGCTCGACCCGGAGATCATGGGCTTCGGCCCCGTCGAGTCGTCGCGCCAGGCGCTGGCACGTGCGGGCATGACGATCGACGACATGGACGTCGTGGAGATCAACGAGGCGTTCGCCGCACAGGTCCTGCCCTCCGCCGATGAGCTCGGCATCGACTATGACAAGCTCAACCCGCACGGCGGCGCGATCGCGGTCGGCCACCCCTTCGGCATGACCGGTGCGCGGATCACCGGGACGCTGCTCAACGGCCTGCGTCACCGCGACGGCACCTTCGGGCTCGAGACGATGTGCGTCGGCGGCGGTCAGGGCATGGCGATGGTGGTCGAGCGACTGCGGTGAGCAGGCGCCGCCAGAGAATCGAGCGACTGCGGTGAGCAGGCGCCGCCAGAGAATCGAGCGACTGCGGTGAGCAGGCGCCGCCAGGGGACGGAGCGACTGCGATGAGCGGTAGCTGGCGTGAGGGGCTGGTCGAGGACGGCCACGAACCCGTGGTGCGGCTGCTCTCGTGGGAGGGGCCATGGCCGGACGACGACCCCGACGCCAACCTCAAGATCGACGTCGCCGCCTACAGCAGCGCGGATCCGCTGCTGACCCTGTCCAACCTGGCGCGGTCGATCGACGTACCCGTGGGGGCGCTGGTTCGCTACGTGCTCGCCCGGTGGGCGAGCGGTGGCAGCGAGGGGCTGTTGGAGCTCGGCCCCTCCACGGTGGAGCGCATGCGCGCCGAGGTCGAGCGTGCCGAGGCGGCGGGGACCGACGCCGCCCGCCTCCGGGCCTACGACGTGCTGCGCCAGCAGGTGTCCTGGCTCGATCACGGCCTGACCGACCCCGAGACGACCTATCCAACGGGTGGAGCCGGGGGTTGATGGTCAGGGGGTGCGGATCGCGGTCACGGTGACCTCGAGCTCGGCCCCGGCGGGGGTGGTGAACGTCACGGTCTCGCCGACCCCGTGGCCGAGGATCGCTCTGCCCATGGGGCTCTCGGAGGAGAGGATCTCGAGGTCGTCGTGCTGGTCCTCGCGGCTGCCGAGCAGGTAGGCCTCACGGTCGCCCTCGACGTCGAGCTCGACGACCAGCCCGGGCCGGGCGGCGTCGGTGTCGTCGGGCTCGCCGATCCTGGCGTCGCGCAGCAGCTCCTCGAGCTGACGGATGCGCGCCTCCATCTGGCCCTGCTCGTCCTTGGCGCTGTGGTACTCCGCGTTCTCACGCAGGTCACCATGCGCACGGGCCTCCTCGATCTGTGCGGAGACACGTTCGCGTCCGTCGGTCTTGAGCGTGTCGAGCTCCTCGCGGAGGCGGTCGTACGCCTCCTGGCTCAACCAGGTCTCAGCCATAGCTCGCTCCGTCCCTGGGGAG
>JBKGZF010000252.1:0-4301 GCA_046545715.1 Nitriliruptoraceae bacterium
CAACTCGAGGGGTCCGGGGATGGGGCCGGGCGGGGCGGCCGTGCCACCCTATCCGGGGTCGGATCCGGCATCGGACGGGCAGCGCCCCTGTCGACGGTAGGGTCGTACGGCCACGGGCCGGCCGGGGCGACCGCTGCCGGTCGAGCGTGCGGGAGGAGTCGGCCGATGGCCGCCAAGCGCGTGCGGATGACCGCACAGCAGCGCCGCGAGCAGCTGATCGACGTCGCACGGTCGCTGTTCGCCGCCAAGGGCTACAACGCGACCTCGATCGAGGAGATCGCCGAGCACGCGGGCGTGTCGAAGCCGATCGTCTACCAGCACTTCGGCGGCAAGGAGGGGCTCTACGGCGTGGTGGTCGACCGCGAGGTCCGCCGCCTGACCGCCTCGATCGTCGCCGCCTTCGACGCACCGACCCCGCGGCTGATCGCCGAGCAGGCCGCGGATGCGTTCCTCGGCTACATCGAGGAGCACGAGGACGGCTTCAGGGTGCTGATCCGCGACGCGCCGATCGGGATGACCGGCGGCTCCTTCGCCTCGGTGATCTCCGACATCGCGGTGCGCACCGAGCGTGAGCTGGTCGAGGAGTTCGACGAACGCGGCTTCGACGTGTCGACCGCGCCGATGTACGGGTTGATGCTGGTCGGTGCCGTCGCGCTGGTGGGCGAGTGGTGGCTCGAGCACCGCTCGATGTCGCGTGAGCAGGTCGCGGCCCACGTGGTCAACCTGCTCTACAACGGGTTGCACGACCTCGAGTCCCGGCCCACGACCCGCTCGCTCGGGCGCGTGTCACGGCGCGTCCAGCCCACCGGGCACGAGCCGGCCCTCGACCTGCCGGCTGGAGGCGCGCCACCCGATCACGATGAGGACGCGAGGCCATGATCGCCATACCCCACCTGGCCCCACGCCTGCGGGGCCTGGGCACCACGGTGTTCAGCGAGATGACCGCGCTGGCCGTCCAGCACGAGGCGGTCAACCTCGGGCAGGGCTTCCCCGACGACGACCCGCCGGCGCAGGCGCTCGACGCCGCCAAGGCAGCGATGGACGCCGGGCACAACCAGTACGCGCCCGGGCCTGGCGTGCCGGCGCTGCGGGCGGCGGTGGCCGAGCACCAGCGCCGTGTCCACGGCCTTGACCACGACCCGGAGACGGAGGTGACCATCACCTTCGGTGCGACCGAGGCGGTCGCCGCGACCCTGCTCGCGCTGTGCGACCGCGGCGACGAGGTGGTGGTGCTCGAACCGACCTACGACGCCTACACCGCCGCGATCGCCATGGCCGGGGCGACCGAGCGGCGGGTGGCGCTCACCCCGCCGCACCGCGAGGCGTCACCCGGCCGTGACCTGGGCGCTTCTGGTCGCGCGGCGGAGCTCGACCCGTGGCACCTCGACGTCGAGCGGCTGGCGGCCGCGATCGGCCCCCGCACCCGGGTGCTGCTGCTCAACTCGCCGCACAACCCCACCGGCGCGGTGCTCGACGTCGACGCGATGGACCGGATCGCGCAGCTGTGCGTCGCCCACGACCTGATCGCCGTGACCGACGAGGTCTACGAGCACTTGGTCTTCGACGGACGCCACGTGCCCCTGGCCACCCGGCCGGGCATGCGCGAGCGGACCGTGACGATCTCCAGCGCCGGCAAGACCTTCTCGTGCACCGGCTGGAAGACCGGCTGGGCGTGCGCGCCGCCGCCGCTGACCGCCGCGGTGCGCACCACCAAGCAGTACCTGTCCTTCGCCGGCGGCACGCCGCTGCAGCACGGGGTCGCCGCTGCGCTCGGTGCCGGCAGCGAGCTCACCGACCACGTCGGCGCCCTCCACCGCGCGCGCCGCGACCGGCTGGTCGACGGGCTGCTGGCGCTGGGCATCCCCACCACCCGCTCGGCCGGCACCTACTTCGTCACCGCGGACCTCGCCGTGCTCGGCCACGACGACGGCGACGCGTTCTGCCGCTGGGCCCCTGGCGCGATCGGGGTCGCGGCCGTGCCGGTGTCGGCCTTCGTGCGCGACCCCGAGCCCGTACGGTCGCTGGTGCGCTTCGCGTTCTGCAAGGACGCGGGCGTGCTCGACGCAGGGCTCGAGCGGCTCGGCACCCTGGTGAGCGGCAGCTGAACACCTTTGCCAGGGCCGATCGCGGCCGAGGTCCCACTCTCGCCGCGCACCCACGAGGAGGCGTGAACATGAAGGTCGCCGCCGTCCAGCACGACATCGTGTGGGAGGACCGCGCCGCCACCCTCGAGCACCTCACCCCCCAGGTCGCCCGGGCCGCGGCGACGGGGGCGCAGCTGGTCATGCTGACCGAGATGTTCGCCACCGGCTTCTCGATGCGCACCCACCTCACCGCCGAGCCCGAGGACGGGCCGATCGTCACCTGGCTGCATGAGCAGGCAGCACAGCACGGGGTGTGGATCACCGGCTCGCTGGCGCTGACGGCCCCCGCCGACGCCGCCGACCAGCGTCCCACCAACACCCTGCTGCTGGTCGGCCCCGACGGGACGCAGCACCGCTACGACAAGATCCACCCCTTCTCCTACGCCGGCGAGCACGAGCGTCTTCGCGCCGGCGACGACGAGCTGATCGTCGAGCTCGAGGGGCTCAGGCTGGGGCTGTCGGTGTGCTACGACCTGCGCTTCGCCGAGCTGTACTGGGGCCGCGCCGCACGGGTCGACGCGGAGCTGATCGTGGCCAACTGGCCGGCGCCGCGTCGCAGCCACTGGCGGTCGCTCGCCGACGCCCGCGCGATCGAGAACCAGACCTACGTGGTCGCCGTCAACCGCGTCGGCCGCGGCGGCAACAAGCTCGACTACGTCGGTGACAGCCGGATCGTCGATCCGATGGGTGAGGTGCTGGCCTCGGCCGCCGGCATCGAGACGATCCTCACCGCCGAGCTCGACGCCGAGGTGGTGGCCTCCGCACGGGAGCGGTTCCCGTTCCAGGCCGACCGTCGACGGTGGTAGGCCCCCGGTACGGTCGTGACGCCCGGCAGCGGAGCGAGCCGTGAGCGATCGACGGTGCGCGGCGTGCGAGGCCGTGATCCCGCGGCGCTCGGCCCGCTACTGCCCGGTCTGTGGTGCCCACCTGCCCTCGGCGCCCGATCGTGACCACGGGGGCGATGCCGGCGAGGGGTCCGGTGTGGACCCGGTTCGGGCTGGACGCCGGCTGCGGGTCGCTGCGGTGCTGGGCGTGCTGGCCGTGGTGGCGATCGTCGCTGCGATCGGCGGCGGTGCCACCTCGTCGCTGGGTGGGCCCGAGCAGGACGTCGACGTGCCGCGTGCCGACCAGCTCGCCGGCCAACTGCCGGAACGTGACGGCTCGAGCCGCGAGGACTGCCGGCCGCAGGGCTGCGAGCGGTGGTCGCTGGAGGTCGGGGCCGGCTTAGCTGAGGTGGTCGACGATCGCATCCTGCACCACGGCTCACGGCAGCTGTCGATCATCGATGCCGACAGCGGCGAGGTGCTCGCCGAGCGCGACACCGAGATCTCGGGCTCGATGAGCGGGCTCTTGCTGCCCGAGCCGCCGTACGACGATCTGGTGGTGATCGTCGGCCCGGAGCGGGTCGAGGTGCGCGAGATCGCCGATGGCTCCCTGCGCTGGGAGGCCGAGCTCGGCGAGTCGTTCGAGCAGCCGATCGTCGTCGACGATCTGCTGGTGGCCACCGGTGCTGAGAGCAGCGAGGGTGGCAACGGGCTCGCCCCGCGCGTCCGCGGCCTGCAGCTGGCCGACGGCGAGGAGCGCTACGCGGTCGACGGCTACGTCGGCTACGGACAGGGGCTGATCGTCAGCATCGAGGAGGACGAGCTGGCCCTGGCTGACCGCACCACCGGCGAGGTGGTGCTGACCACCTCGGCCGACCGCTTCCGCGGCGCGTCCAGCGACCGCGTCGCGCTCGTCGAGGACGACCAGCTGGTGATCCGCAGCGTCCCCGGAGGCGACGAGCTCAGCCGCTACCCGCTGGAGGACGACACGTCCTTCGAGTTCGCTGGCGGGCTGGTCGTGCGCCACCGTCCCCCGACCGGTGGTGTGGTGCGGCCCGACGGCGGCCGGGCCGGCCCCCTGGATGGCAGCAGCGAGGTGATCGACCCGGTCAGCGGCAACGTCCTCGCGCAGCTGGGGCCCGGTGCGACCGCTTCCAGCGCACTCCCGCTCGACGGGGTCGCCGTGCTGATCGACCGCGGAGAGGGCGCCACGGTGATCGCCTACGACCACACCTGGACCCAGCAGTGGCAGACCGAGCTCACCTTCGAGCGCGTCGAGGGCGACTTCCTCGCGGTCGGCGGGGCCGAGCGTGCCCCGGATTCGATCGCCGTC
>JBKGZF010000253.1:0-4300 GCA_046545715.1 Nitriliruptoraceae bacterium
GCATGGCCTCGCGCACGTTGGCGATGATGCGCCGCCGTAGCTCGAGCCCCGAGCTCTGGAAGCTCTCCAGGGCACGCTTGGCCGCACCGACCGACTCGGGGATGGTCGCATGGATCCCCTCACCGAGCTCGGCCTCGGCGGCCTCGTCCAGGCTGGCTCGGCCGCGGAGGACGGCCCCTTTGCCACCTGCGGTCTCGCCGAGACGCAGGTTGACCCGCTCGATGATGCGTTGGATCTCCTCGTTCGAGAGCGCGCTCACGATCCACCATCCTCGCGGTATTTGTGGAACCGCTGCTCGCCTGCGACCTCCCAGGAGTCGACGATGGCCATCACCACCGCGTCACAGGGCCGGTTGTGGGTCGCCTCGGTCTGTCTGGCAGAGCTGCCCTGCGCGTAGAGCACGACCTCGTCGACACCGGCGCCGACCGAGTCCATCGCTACGACGAACTGGCCGGTCTCCTCGCCGTCGATGTCGAGCGTCCGCACCAGCAGCAGCTTGAGCCCCTCGATCGAGGGGTCCTTGCGGCTCGACACCAGGGTGCCGGCGACACGTCCAAGGAGCATGGCAGTACCTTCTCCGTCTCAGGTCTCGTGTCCTAGGCCACGTCGTCGGAGCCCGTCGCAGACGCGGCCGATGCTGCTGGCCGCGCGCGACGGCGCCGTGACGTCGGCCCGTGCCTAGCTCTCGTCGGCGTCCCCGCCGCTGCGGCCGAGCGGCAGCACGCTGTCGACGTTGGCGTGCGGACGGGCGATCACGTGGCTGCTGGTGAGCTCACCGACACGCTCGGCGCCGAGCACACCTGCCTGCACGGCAGCCTTGACCGCCGCGACATCACCACGGACCACCGCGGTGACGTAGCCACCGCCGGTCTGCTGCATCGCGACGAGCTCGACCTTCGCGGCCTTCACCATCGCATCGCCAGCTTCCACCATCGCCGGGAAGCTCCGGCACTCGATCATCCCCAGGGCCTCAGCCATGTGTCTTCCTCCTACGTCGGGTTGGTCCTACTTGCTGGTCTGTTCACGGCCTTGCAGCGACTCGAGCGCGGACACCGCGGCCTGCCAGCCGACCTCGATGTCGCGCTCCTCGCCGCCCAGGTACATCCGGCCCACCGAGCCGAACACCCGGACCTCGAGCACGTTGACGTCCGCGGCCTTCTCGGCCTCGTTCGCCGCCAGGGCGGCGTAGGCCGCCGGCTGGCACTCCAGCACGTACAGCGTCTGCTGCGGGATCAACATGTGGCCGTGCCGCATGCGGTTGATCAGCTGGGCGTGGTGGTCGTCCACGCGCCGGATGATCTGGCTGGAGAGGATCTGCGGGGCCAGCCGATCCTGCTCGGTCTGGCCCATCGACTCGAGGATCGCGGCTCCCGCGGCACGCGTGTCCGACTGCTCGGGGGCGTGCACCTCGAGCAGGCCGTAGACCCGCTCGACGATCTGCATGCCCGGCTTGACCTCGACGGCCTTGAGCGCCACGTCGGTCAGCCGGTTGATCTCGATCCCGGGTGCCACCTCGACGTACAGCGAGGCGTCCCCGGCCAACGGCAGGAAGCCCTGGGCGACCGTGCCGAGGAACGCGGCGTACTGCGGCTGGAGGCTGTCCAGGAAGCAGTAGGCCCGCAGCTCGATCCCGTTGCTCATCCGTGCTCCTTCGGCTGGTCGCTAGTACTGGTCGTCGCCCTGGCCGCCGCTGACGATCTGCACCCCGGCTGAGGCGCCGATCCGCGTCGCACCAGCAGCGATCATGTCCTTGACGTCCTCACGGGTCCGCACCCCGCCGGAGGCCTTGATGCCCATCTCGGGGCCGACGGTCTCGCGCATCAGCAGCACGTCGTGGACCGTCGCGCCTCCCGGCCCGTAGCCGGTCGAGGTCTTGACGAACGACGCCTTGGCGCGACGTGCGATGTCGGAGGCGATCACCTTCTCCTCATCGGTGAGGTAGGCGGTCTCGATGATGACCTTGAGCGTCGCACCGGCCTCACGGCAGGCCTCGGCGACCTTGGTGATGTCGGTGCGGACCAGGTCGATGTCGCCGCTCTTGAGCGCACCGATGTTGATGACCATGTCGAGCTCGCTGGCCCCGTCACGGATCGCGCGACGTGCCTCCATGGCCTTGATCTCGGGTGGCATCGCACCGAACGGGAAGCCGATCACCGAGGCCACGCGCACCGGGGTGCCCCGCAGATGTCCGGCGGCGCGTCGCACCCAGAAGGAGTTGACGCACACCGAAGCGAAGCCGTAGCTGCGGGCCTCGCTGCAGAGACGGTCGATGTCGTCGGCGGTGGCCTCGGGCTTGAGCAGGGTGTGGTCGATGTAGGCCGCGAGGTCGGAGGGCACGTCCGCACCGTTGCCGGTGAACCCCACGCGGCCGGTCCCGGTGCCGACGAACCGCCGCACCTTGTCCGAGCAGTGCGAGGCGCAGTCGCCGTCGCAGTCCGCGCAGCTCTCGCCCTCCTGCGCCGGCGCCTGGCCGAAGGAGCGCAGGACCTCCTCGGTGATGGCCTCGATGAGCTGTTCGGTGTTCACGCGAGTCTCGTTCCGTAGCGCTGCTCGAGCTCTGTGATCTTGGCGACGCGGCGACCGTGACGCGACTCGCCGTACGGGGTCGCCAGCCAGGCGTCGACGATCTGGCGGGCGAGGCTCTCGCCCAGCAGGCCGGCACCCAGCGAGAGGACGTTGGCGTAGTTGTGCTCCCGGCTGTTGCGCGCCGAGGAGAGATCCCAGCAGGTCGCGGCACGGACCCCGGGCAGCTTGTTGGCGGCGATCGCCGAGCCGATGCCGGCGCCGTCGATCACGATGCCGACCTGGCACTCGCCGGTGGCGACCTTGAAGGCGACCGCGTGGGCGATGTCGGGGTAGTCGACCGAGTCGGTGCTGCGGGTGCCGCAGTCGCGGACGTTGAGCCCCCGATCGCGCAGATCGGCGGCCAGCTTCTCCTTGAGGTGGTAGCCACCGTGGTCCGCGCCGATGGCGAGCTCGCTGATCGGCGTGTCCCCGCCGGTGCTGCTGCCCTGGCCCCGATCGGACGCAGTGTGGGGCGCCTCGGAGGATGATCCCTCTGCGATGCGACCGACCACCTCGGCGACGGCGGCCCGGACCTCGGCGGCGGACGGGGTCGTCTCAGGCACGGTCCAGGCCGTTCGAGCCGCTTCGACGCAGCTGCACCCGGTACTCGTAGCGTCCCGGCACGAACGCCAACTCGGTCCACTCCAGCGCACGGCCATCGGCGGTCCAGCTGCTGCGGTGGATCTGGAGCAGCGCGGTGTCGACCTCGCAGTCGAGCAGCTCGGCCTCGGTCTCCGACGCCAGCTTCGGCAGGATCGTCTCCACCCCGTCGTGGGGTGCCAGCCCGCCCGGCGCGTCGGAGAGCAGCTGGTAGAGCGAGCGGCCCTCCAGGGTCCCGCGGGCGATCGAGCGGTCAGCTTCGCCGAGCACCGGCAGCGGCAGCCAGGTGCGCGAGACCCCCACCGGCTCGTCGTCGGCGACCAGCAGCCGCTCGAGGTAGCGGCACCGTGTGCCCTCGTCGAGCCCGAGCTCGCGACTCACCTCGGGCGGCGCGTCGACCACGGTCGAATCGAGCAGCCGGTGGGCCGGCTGGTGGCCCTGGCTGCGCAGTAGCTCGGTGAACGAGGTCAGCACCGGCACGTGCTGGATCTTGCCGGTCGCGACGAACGTGCCCTTGCCCTGGATGCGCCGGACCAGCCCTTCGACCTCGAGCTCCCCGACGGCTTGCCGGATCGTCGAGCGCGAGACCCCGTAACGCTCCTCGAGCTCGACCTCGGTCGGTAGGCGGTCCCCCGGCACGAGCTCGCGCCGCTCGATCTCCGCGCGCAAGGCCTCGCGCAGCTGGACGTACAGCGGTGCGCTCACCGACGACGCCGGTGCAGCATGGCTGGCCGGCACGTCCGGCGGGGACAGATTCATCATGATGACATGACGATGCCACGCCGGCCCCCCGCTGTCAACACCGTGACCGTCACCAACCTGACCCCACGCTCGCTCGGCACCACCACGACCCTACGCTCATCCGGCGCGCCGAGGAGGGACGGGTCCTGAGCGAGGGGTACGGCGACCGACGGGGGCACGCCGGACTGGCGTGGCGGGGGCTTGTGATGCTCGCCATCGGCGTCGCGCTCGCGCTCGGTGGCGCGCTCGCGGGCCATGCCCAGTCCGCACCTGGCGCCGTCCACCTCATCCGACTCGATGGGGCCGTAGCGCTCAGCTCGGTGCCTCATGTCGAACGCGCCCTGGAGGCGGCCGCCGCCGACGATGCGGCCCTGGCCGTCCTCGTGCTCGATGC
>JBKGZF010000254.1:0-4263 GCA_046545715.1 Nitriliruptoraceae bacterium
GACGAAGCGGTCGGCATCGCGACGGTAGGCCTCCAGCGACGAGGGGTCCTCGCTGATCGCCTGGACCACCTCGAACTGCTGGTAGAGGTCGGCGGCGAAGGCCCGACGCCGCCGGTCGACCGCGCTCTTGACGGTCTCGACGGCGGAGTCGACCTGCGCGTCGACGTCGTTGAGCAGCACCCGGGCGATCTCGTCCAGCCGCGCGACGATCGTCTCGCGCGCCGCGTCGAGGCTGCGCTGACGACCGATCGAGCTGGCCAGCTTCCAGCCGACCAGCGCACCGGCCAGCAGGCCGATGGGACCGAGCAGCGCCGTCCCGGTCAGCATCGCCGCACCGCCGGCCGACAGCCCGCCGACCACGGCGCTCGTGCGCGACGCCTGCCGTGAGCGCGCCTGTGCCTTGGTCAGCTCCTGGTGCTGATCAGGGGTGACCAGCAAGCCGCTCGCCGAGAGCCGGACCTGAGGCAGGTTGGGCGCCAGATCGGTCATGACCGCATCGAAGCGGGACTGCAGCTGCGACTGGAGGCGACCGACGAGATGGGCGAACCCCTCCTCGAACTGCCGGGAGGCGAGCTCCCCGACGACCTCGAGCTGACGGCGGAAGCGGGAGGCGAACGCCTCGACCTCCTCGATCGTGGTCAGCGAGTCGAGCTCACGCTTGGCGCGGTTGAACGGTTGGAGGACCAGGCCCCGGATGCGCATGCGCAGCGGCGCGACATCGGTCAGGGCCATCGACACCGCATCGTCGAACTGCCGCTCGAGGTTGGCGATGTTGCGGTCGAGCTCCGCACGGAAGGTCTGCAGCTGCTCGGGGTCCTCCAGCAGCTGCTGACGGACCTGGACCTCGCCCCGTGCCATCTGGGCGGTGCGGGCCATGCGCCTCGCGGCGGAGCGCAGCACCTCGCGTCCGGCGTGGTCGGCGAGGTAGTTCTCCACGTCACGCAGCAGCCGGTCGGCCCCGGAGCGCTTCCACAGGTCGATGTCGTCGGTCTGGCGCGCCTGCCAGGCCTCCAGGGCGCAGACGGGGTAGACCCGGACCTCGCCCGAGCGCCCGGCGTGGCGTGACGCCTCGACGATGCGTTGGCCCACGTAGTCGAGGACCTCGCCACGCATGGTCGGGTCGTGGAAGTGCTGCGGGTACATGTTGCAGACCAGGAAGGTCTTCTTCAGATCGCGCGCGACGACCTGCTCGAGGAAGCCGAGCTCGGTCGCGCTGACGGTCGGCGGTGAGAGGAACAGCACGATGCCGGCGTCGACCACGTCGAGCTCCTGCATGGTGCGCTCGGTATAGACCTCATCGGCCTCCGCGTCGTCCAGCCCGGGGGTGTCGATCAGTCGGGTCCCGTTGCGCAGGAAGCCGACGGGCACGGTCTGCTCGACCACCGTGACCCCGAGGCTGTTGTGCGGATTGGCCTTCTGCGAGGTATAGGCGTGTACCTCCTCCACCGCGACGTGCTCGGTGCGGCCGTCGGCGAAGTGCACGACGGCGCCAGGCTCGTCGCCGTAGGAGACGTAGACCGGGACCGCTGTCTCCGGGGTGACGTGCATCGAGGAGACCTCGCGACCGATCAGCCCGTTGAGCAGCGTCGACTTGCCCCGCTTGATCAGGCCGAAGATGCCGACCGTGAACTGGGTGGTGCCCAGATCGCGCCGCACCAGCTCCAGCTCGTGAGCGATCAGCGAGTCGGATTCGCCCGACCCGTCGATCTCCAGCGGACGTCGCTCCTGGAACCGCGCCCAGACGTCCTCGACGTGCTCGAGCGCACGGAGCAGGGCGTCGCGTTCGACGTCGAAGCGGTCCAGGAACTCCGGCACGTTTCACTCCGTCCAACGGCCGTCCACGGACGTGTCCGGACCACGCCCCCTGTGCCAAGCCATCGGCTCGAGCCGCGTCGACCTTGAGGGTCACACAGGAGACGATCCTCAGCCGTGGTCCAGCAGCACTACCCGGTCCGCTGCGTCCACGCGCACCCGGCCTTGATCGGCCAGCATCTCGATCGCT
Source organism: Nitriliruptoraceae bacterium (assembly GCA_046545715.1). GTDB lineage: Bacteria > Actinomycetota > Nitriliruptoria > Nitriliruptorales > Nitriliruptoraceae > SKTG01. The sequence continues at coordinate 2,003 of JBKGZF010000254.1, forward strand.
GCGCGCGTGGAGGCCTCGGCCGCCGGCCACAGCCGCCGATCGACCTCGGCGTAGATGCGCGCGACCAGCTCGGCGGGGGTGGCCGGTCCAGCGCTCAGCGCGTCGAGCAGCTGCCACTCGCGGAAGCGGCGGTGCTCGGCGTAGTAGCGCAGGACCGCAGCGGGATCCCGCGTCAGGGCCGGCCCGTGCCCCGGGTAGAGGGCATCGGGGCCCAGCGCCAGCACGCGCCGCAGGGAGTCGAGGTAGGCGGCGAGATCGCCGTCGGGATAGGCGACGACCGAGGTCCCCCGACCCAGCACGTGGTCACCGGTGAGCAGCGCTCCGGTCGGGGCGCGCAGCGAGAGGTGGTCGCGGGTGTGCCCGGGGGTCGCCACGACCGTCAGCCGCTCACCGCCGATCGCGACCGTGTCCCCGTCGCGCAGCAGCCGACCGTTCGGGGAGGCCACCTCCCGGGTGGCTGCATGCACCTCGACGCCGAACCGACGCGCCCACGGCCGCGCGGCCTCGGCATGGTCCTGGTGATGGTGGGTGACGACCACCGCCGCGACGCGGGCATCACGCTCGGCCAGCGCCGTCTCGACGGCAGCGAGGTGGTCGGCATCGTCGGGGCCCGGGTCGACGACCACGACCTCGCCGTGACCGGGCGGGCCGACCAGGTAGGTGTTGGTCCCATCCAAGGTCATCGGCGAGGGGTTGGCAGCGAGCACCCGGGTGGTCGCCTCGTCGAGGTGGCAGGTCCGGGACAGCTCACCGAAGGGCGGCAGATCCCAGTCGACGCGGGGGTCGACGGGCGGGCTCGGCGGGGCACTCGACATGCCGCGACCGTAGCGCCCGGTGCCGGTCATACCGGCTCCGGCGGGCCTCCATCCGGGTGCTGGACCATCGCCATCCCCTCGACGTCGACGATCCGGGGCTCGATGCGTCGCTGGTCGACCTCGCCGGCGGTGGCCGCGCGCAGCAGCGAGTCGACGTCGCGGTAGGCCCCGAGGGCCGCGAGGTTGCGACGGGTCGGATAGATCACCGTGGCCTCACCGCGTCGCTGTGCCTCGAGGGCCTCGGCGGGGGTGGTCCAGCGCAGGTCGGTGGTCTCCACCTCGTCGTAGCCGGCCGACTGTCCTGCGGGGAGGCGAGCGACCAGGAAGCGGGTGTCGAAGCGTCGGTGCTGCCCCTTCGGCGTGACCCACCACGACCACAGCGCGAGCCAGCCGAGCTCGAGCACGAACCCGCGCTCGGCCAGCCACGGCTCCCAGTCGTGGTCCTCGCCGCGGACGGCCAACCGTCGGCGCATCGTCAGGGCATCATCGGTGGCCAGGTCGGCCGCGGACACCGGCGTCCCGTCGCCGCGGGTGGCCAGCAGCACACCCGCCTCCTCGAAGGTCTCGCGCACCCCTGCGACGAGCAGCCCGAGCGCTCCCTCGCGGTCGGTGCCCATCGCCGACGCCCACGCGTCGAGATCCGCGCCTCGCCAGCGCTCGCCGCTCAGAGCGCGGTCGCGGTCGTCCACCTTGCCGCCGGGGAAGACCAGCGCACCACCCGCGAAGTCGGAGCGCAGGTGCCGCTCGAGCAGCAGCACCTCGACCGCGCCGCCGGCCGGGTGGTCACGCACCAGCACGACCGTCGCGGCATCGACGGTCGCGACGTCGTGATCGACCCGCCGGCCGGCCGTCTGGCCCGACCCCGGACGCCCATCAGCCGACACCGTCTCCCGCCTCCCGTCGCGACCCGACGTCAGGCTAGTCACCACCTCGACGGTCGTTCCCCGACCCGGCACGATCGGGCCACCGACATCGACGCACAGCTGGCCGGGCGCGTAGGTTGCCGCCGGAAGGGGAGGTGCCATGACGGTGGACCGCCATCCACAGCTGGCCCAGCTGCCGCAGGTCGACGCCCTCGTGCAGGGCGAGGCCCTCGCCGAGCAGCTCGAGATCCACGGCCGGCCCCGGGTGACCGCGGCCGCCCGCGAGGCGATCGAGGCCGCGCGTGAGCGGGTCCTGGCCGGTGAGCCGCCCCCGTCACGGTCGCAGCTGGAGGCAGGCGTGTGCGACCGGCTCACCGCCGAGGACCGACGCCGGGTGCGCCGTGTGGTCAACGCCACCGGCGTGGTGCTGCACACCAACCTCGGCCGCGCTCCCCTCTCGTCCGCAGCCCGCGCGGCGGTGGCCGACGCGGCGGGCTACGCCACGGTCGAGTACGACCTCGACACCGGCGGACGCGGGTCACGGACGCGGCCGGTCGGCGAGCTGGCCGCCGAGGTCTGCGGC
>JBKGZF010000255.1:0-4254 GCA_046545715.1 Nitriliruptoraceae bacterium
GGACGACGCGGCTTCGGAGGTCTACGCGTTCTCGCTGGTGGTCGAGCCCGCCGAGCCGACGCTCTCGTCGATCGTGACCGACCCGGCCAACGACCGGCTGGTGGTGTCGTTCACCGCTCCGGTTACCTGTCCGGATACCACCGAGGCCCGTGCTACCTGGGACTTCTACAACCCCAGCGTGGAGGAGGACGGTTCGTCGCAGGCCTCGGGTGCGCCGGACTCGGTCTCGCAGCCGGATGGCGGCCCCGATGAGGACTGCTACCTGGAGTACAGCAGCGAGGGCATCGAGGACGGCGACTTCGGCCGGCTCGACTACGAACCCTCCGGTGGCGCTGACGACGTCCACGACGACAACGGCTGGGAGCTGGCCGCCTTCAGCAACGAGGACGTCGTGGATTTTGTTGCTCCTACCTTCGAGTCGGTCGAGGTCGGAATCACGACCAAGGAGGATGTGCTGACGCTGACGTTTAGCGAGCCGATCCTCTGTAGTTCGATTGGGGAGAGTGATTTCGAGTTGGAAGTCAACGGACAGCTTGAGTCACCCACATCTGATGGCTTCATCTGCTCAGACCCTGCTGCAAGCACGTTCCAGTGGTTTCTGGAGTCTGGGAGTGTGGAGGAAGGCGACGAGGTCAAGGTGACCATCGCTGAGATGCTCTTCGACGAGAGCAAGGACAACACTGTCAGCCTTGGTGAGGGTCAGCAGGATGTAGTTGATTAGGGGCCGCACGTGGAGGGAGGTAGGGGAGAGCGACCTCGTACCTACCGTTGCGATGTGAGGCACGGAACCTGAGCGGCAGGTGGGTGGCGGCGGCCGAAGGCCGCCGCCACCCACCGCGCCACCCACCGCGTTAGCCGTCGATGCGGTAGACCTCGAGCCGTTCTCCTTCGAGCTCGAGCTCGAAGCGGTCGGGGTAGGTGTCGAGCAGCTCGTTGACCTGTGCGGTGCGCTTGCCGTAGAGCCGCATCACCACCAGGTGATCGGCGTCCTCGACCTGGCCCCACAGCGCATCAGGATCGGAGGTGTAGGCGATCGGCTCGACCTGGCGGTCCAGGGCGTGGGCGACCTCGCGGTAGTCGAACGACACCAGCTGCTCGTCCTCGCCGAGCTCCTGTTGCGCCCATGCCTCGAGGTCGGCCAACGCCTCATGGTGCTGCGGCAGGTCCTCGCGTGCCTGCTCGCCGCGCTCTGCCACCAGCGGCGCAGACCACGCGACGAGGGCCGCTGTCACAACGACGCCGGCGAGCAGCGACCAGTGCCGACGCCAGCTCAGCGAGCGCACCACCCAACCGACCCCGACCGCGGCGACCGGGACCAACGGCAGGCCGAACCGAGGGGCGTGGTAGGGCCACAGCGTCATCCCCACCAGGTAGGCCAGCACCGCCCCCGTGGCGAACGGTCCGAGCGGGGTGCCCGGCCGCAGCCGGAACGCCGCGGCCAGCCCCACCACCAGCGCGACCATCGCCACCGTGGCCGCGAGCCCCGTTCCGGCGTCGATCACCAGGATCGCTCGACCCAGGTCGGCCAGGGTGTCGGGGACATCCGCCACCGCACGGCTGAGCAGTCCGAGCGGGCCGAGCGTGCCCTGGCTCGCGTCGTCGGGGTCGACCAGCTGCAGGGTCGCCAGGTAGCCGGTGGTGTGCTCGGGGAAGGGCAGCATCGCCAGCATGCCGGCCACGGCCACGAGCACGCCCGCGGCCGCCGGGATCAGCAGCGCGGTCGAGGACGCGCCGGAGGACAGCACGCCGCCGGGTTCCAGCTGATGTGGGCGCCGTGTGTCCATGGCCAGGCTCGGTTGCAGCACCCGTTGTGACTGCCACCTCGCCGCTAGCCAGTCCAGCACGCAGCCGCCGACGATCACCAGCAACGCCAGCGTCTTGAGCAGCACCGCGGCCACCGCGAGCACCGTCAGCACAAGCACCCGGCGGCGGGTCAGCGGCAGCTCGACGACCGTGAGCAGAGCGGCGACCGCCAGGATCGTCAGCAGCTCGGGCATGACCGAGAACACGTCGTCCCACACCGCCGCGGACGTCGCCAGCAGCGCGCCGGCCGTGAGGGCCCCACCCGGGCTCGCCGGTCGGTGGGCCCACGCGCGTCCAGCGAGCCAGGCCACCAGCGCCGTCGCGCCGGCGAGCGCCAGCAGGTTGATCACCAGCGCGGTCTCGGCGACCGGTAGCGGCAGCCACTCGAGGACGGCGAGCAGCGACGGGTAGCCGAGCGGGTACTTGGTGCCCTCCACGCCGGCGACGATCGGTGCGTCGAAGCCCGCCAGCGCCTGGCCGACCAGCTGGTACTCGTCGTTGTCGGAGCCGACCGGGACCACCCCGGGCCAGCGCAGCCGCGCGTAGGTGATGAGGATGCCGACGAGCCCGATCACCACCAGGATCCACGGCAGCGCCGAGCCGCGCGTGCGCTGCACGGGCCTGGGCCGGACGAGCGTCGTGGACACCGGTGGGCGCTCCGGTCGCTGCGGTGGCTGCGGTGGTTGCGGCCGCTTCGGTCACTGCGGCCGTGAGGGCCGCGAGGGACGCGCGGAGCGTACGTGGACGCGTTGGTCGCGTGTGCATGGGCGGCTGCGGGCGAGCCCAGATGTACACGCGACGAGGTAGAGGCTGCCGGTGCTAGCCCCAGAACCACTCGGTGTAGGGCAGCCGCGTGGCGAGGTGTGCCCGGCTGCGCGATGTCGCCGGAAACCAGGCCACTTCGCGGCCTGCGCCACGGGGTGCCTGCGCGGACCGGCAGCGAACCCCACGCAGCCCGGCGCCGTGGGCCTGTTCGCCGATCGCTCGGCAGGCGCGGTGATCCACCAGTTCACCAGCGCCGTCGAGCGGGTAGGAGGCGGGCAGGCCGACCGCGGCGAGCCCCCGGGGGCTGTGGAGGTCGGTGACCCGCTGGTTCCGGGGCAGCGTCGCGATGGCCAGGTGCGGGCCGGTGTCGTCGGCGAGGTCCTCTGGTTCGTAGGGCCAGTCGGCGATGAACCGGGTGAGGTTCAGGCGCGCGGTGACCATGTCCTCGTTCAGGTACAGCGTCGGCCAGGATCCTGGCGGGTTCCAGCGGCCACCGCGAACCTGCGCGAAGCTCGGATCGAGCGGATCGTCCCAACCTGCCTCGCAGATCCGGGACCACTCGTGCCGGTCGGGGAGGTGTTCGGTGATCACGCGTGTGCGTCGGTGAAGGTGAACATCTGCCGCGTGAGCCTGAGCGCGTCACGGCTGCGACCCGAGGCCACCAACTCGAACAGGCTCGCGCCCTCCAGCCCCGGGGCCCGGCGGCGGACCACGGCGGCGATCCGATCACGCTTGAGGTAGCGGTCCAACAGATCGGTGATGGCTGCCACATCCGCGACCTGCTGGACGCGGTCGGCCGGCACGCCGTCGGCGATCCACTTCGACACGGCCTGACGGGACACGCCGAACAGCTCACCGAGCTCCGCGCGCGACAGCTGCCACAGCCGCATGACCCGTTCGAGCCCGTGTCCGCTCAGCTGTCGATCGAGCTCGTCGGTCAGCTTGGCCACCCAGACTGCGTCGTGCTCGGTGAGCAGCTGGACCGCGGCCTCACGAGGATCCAGTTCGGCTTCGACGGTCATGACCACCTCCGGTGATGCAACCATATCGCAACCGCAACCGTTGCGCAACCAGGTGCCGTCGTCCGCTGAGGGGCTGTTGGCCAGCGGTCGCGTTCCTACGCTGGCGTTCGTCAGCGCACCGTGGGGCGGCGGGAAGCGTGAGCGCTGGCGGCTGCCGGAGATCGGGCTGTCTCCAGGGCGCTTAGGGTCCGAGGAGCGCGAGGGGAACCACGCCGATGCCGTCGAGGCGGCGGTAGGCGTGCTGACCCGTCGTCACCACGCAAGCGTCGAGCAGCTGGTCACCGAGTCGCTGCTGCAACCAGTTGAGGTGCTTGACGTCGGCGTCCTCGACGGTTGCCGAGAGCTTCACCTCGATCGCGACGATGCGCTGGTCGTCGCGTTCGACGATGAGATCCACCTCACGCTCACCGCCCTTGGTGCGGAAGTGGGATACGCGCGCGTCCGCAGCCTGAGCGAACACCCGGACGCTGAGCGTGGCCAGAGACTCGAACAACGAGCCGAGGAACGTGCCGTCCCGTGGCACGGATGACGGCCCCTGGCCGTCAAGGAGGGCCTGCCGTCCGATGCCGACGAGGCGTGCGGCCAAGGCGGGGTCGGTCAGATGGTGCTTCGGTGCGTGGACGAGACGGCTGAGGTGGTTGTGGGTCGGCGCCCAGGCCTCCAG
>JBKGZF010000256.1:0-4247 GCA_046545715.1 Nitriliruptoraceae bacterium
GCCTGGTCGCCAGCGCTGAGCGCGACGATCGCGAGCTGGTCGCCGTCGTGCTCGGTGCCGGGGACGATCCGGCCCGCTTCGACCTGGCCGGCGAGCTGCTCGACCTGGGCTTCGAGCGCTACGAGCCCGTGGACCTCGGCGGCGAGCTGATCTTCGCGGTGGCCGGCGGCGAGGTCGGCGTGCGCGTCGAGCCCACCGAGGTGGTTGCGCCAGGGGACGACGCGGTCTCGCTCGACTGGCCGCTGCGGCCGAGGCCGCCGTCGAGCCCGCCGGACATCGCGATCCATGCCGACCGGGGGGCTGACGGCGGGGCGATCGGTGCGGTTCCCTCGCGGTTGGAGGACCGGCGCGGCTCCCAGCCCCAGGGCGATGGACAGCGGCTCGGTCGGGCACTGGTCGACGGTGTCTACGCCGGGCTCCGGGCGGGAGCCGTTGCCGAGCGTCTGAGCTAGCCTCGACGTGTCGTCACAGGAGCCGCAGGTGATCGAGCTCGAGCTCGTCGGAGTGCGGGTGGAGCTGCCCGCCAACCAGCCGATCGTGCTGCTGCGCGAGCGGGGCGGCAGCCGCTACCTGCCGATCTGGATCGGGGCCGTGGAGGCCACGGCGATCGCTTTCGCGCTGCAGGGCGTCGACACCCCGCGCCCGCTGACCCACGACCTGTTCGTCGACGTGCTCAGGACCATGGACGCCGACCTCGCCGCGGTGCACGTCACCGAGCTGCGTGAGGGCACCTTCTACGCCGAGCTGCACCTGATCCAGGGCGAGCACACGTTCTCGGTCTCGGCCCGTCCCTCCGACGCCATCGCGCTGGCCTCGCGCTTCGAGGACGTGCCGATCCTCGGCGCCGAGGACGTGCTCGACGAGGCGGGCCTGGAGATCGAGGACACCGAGGACGGCGAGCTCGAGGGCTCGTCGGGCGACCCCGAGGAGGAGGTCCGCCAGTTCCGCGAGTTCCTCGACGACGTCTCGCCCGAGGACTTCGCCTGAGCCTGGGTTGGCCGCTGCTGCAACGGCGGCAGCGCCGCTGGCAGGGGTGCGCCGTGACGAGGCCGCCCGGCTCTGTGCGTGACGAGGCCGCTCGGTCTCTTTGCGTGATGAGGCCGCCGGCCGTGTGACCGCCCGTGTCGTCGTCCCGGTGGCCGATCCGGTCCGGGGGGCTGTAGCCCGAGCCGACCCGGCCGCGGGGGCGCTGTAGCCCGAGCCGACCTGGCCCCGGGACGCTGCGGGTCGAGGTGGGCATGCGGACGGTCGGGCGGCGGGCGCGCTCGGCCCTCTAGGGGCTTGCGCTGCGCGCGCGTTCGGTGAACCGGACGCGACCGCTACGCTGCGTGACTGCGCTGGGTAGCAGGTGCTTGCTGAGGATGAACCTCGAATGCTCTCGTGCATTCTCAGACCGGTTCACAGGCCGGTGAACCAGGCTCGAACCTTGATCTGAGGTCGAGGGTCAGGGTGGGGTGGGCTCGATCCGCCGTTGACCGTCGCGCGCGAGCAGCCGTAGCCTCACGTGGGAAGTTCCACCCGTGTCATCCGCGGTGGAGCGAGGTGGGGCCGCTCCCGCCACCATGATCGCCGATGTGGCGGTGGAGTGTCCGGCCCTCACGAGCACCACCTAGGAGCACCACTCCAACGAGCACCACGCCCAGGAGCGCCACACGAGCACCACCGCCCGACCACCACAGGGGCTGACCAGGGGCAACGCAGGGGCAAGGACGGGAGCCAGCATGAGCAAGCAGGGCAAGCAGGGCCAGCAGAGCAAGCAAGGCCAGCAGGAGACGGGACAGCTGAGGCTCGACGTGGGCGACGAGGTGGTCGGCTACCGTGGGCCGACGGTGACCCGCATCGTCGGCATCAGCTACCGGCAGCTGGACTACTGGGCCCGCACCGGGCTGGTCGAGCCCACCTACCGCCGGGCCGAGGGGTCGGGCACCCAGCGGCTGTACTCGTTCGACGACATCGTCCGCCTGCGCGTGGTCAAGCGGCTGCTGGACACCGGTGTGTCGCTGCAGAAGGTGCGCGTGGCCGTCGAGGAGCTGCGCCGGCGCGGTGGCTCGCTGGACGGCACCAAGCTCGTCTCCGACGGGGTGACGGTCTACGCGGTGGACGACGACGCGTCGCTGCTCGACCTGCTCAAGCGCGGTCAGGCCGTGTTCGCGCTCGACCTCGATCCCGTGCTCGAGGAGCTGCGTGGCGAGGTCAGCGCGTTCCCGACCGAACGGGTCGACCACGCGGTCGAGACCACCTCGGGCGGCGAGGCGACCGTGGTCCCGCTCACCGACGACGGCGGGCAGGCCGCCACCAGCTGAGTACGTGGGGCGGCGTGTCCAGCGCTGGGCGCGTCAGCCCGCCGAGCGCCGCAGCCACAGCTCGCGGTGGTCGCGCACGTAGTCGCGCAGCCGCCTGGGGGGATGGTCGAGCAGCCGTTCGAGGGTCGGGTCCACCTCGGCCGCGTCGCCACGCCGCAGCCCGGCGTGCAACAGGGTCTGGACCGCGCACCGGCCGAGGGAATGCCCCTGTGCGCGCAGGTGACGCAGGTAGCCCGGGATCGAGGCGGGCTCGTAGCGGATCGGACGGCCGAGCTCGACGGTGAGCAGCTGTGCCACCTCCTCGAAGCTCAGCGCCTCCGGGCCGGTCAGGGTGTAGGCCTCGGCACGGTGCGCGGCTGGCTCGGTCAGGATGTCGGCTGCGAGCTCGCCGAGGTCACGGACGTCGACGAACGCCACCCGGCCGTCGCCGGCGGGCAGGTGGATCCGGTCGGCGTCGCGGAGGTCGTCGCGGTAGGCCGAGCCGAGGTTCTGGGCGAAGAAGCCCGGTCGTAGCACGGTCCAGCCGAGCCCGGTTGCGAACAGGTGCTGCTCGACGCGGTGATGGGGCACCAGACGGTTGTGCTCGGCCCCGGCCACCGAGCTGAACACCACGTGCTCGACCCCGGCACGCACCGCGGCATCGAGGAAGCGGTTGAGCGTGGGCCCGACGCGTGCGACCGCCGGTGGCCGCACCAGCAGCACCCGGTCCACACCAGCCAGGGCACGGGCGAAGGTCACCGGCTCGGTGAGATCGAGGTGGACCGGCTCAGCGCCGGGATGGCGCTCGGCGGCTCGGTCAGGATCACGGTCACCGGCGCGCACGGTCACACCGAGCGCGAGCAGCTCGGCGGTGGTCGCTGCGCCGAGGTTGCCGCTGGCCGTGGTGACCAGCACTGTCGCCGCGCTCTGCACCGTCCACCCTTCTCGCTGGGATCGGGCACGACGTTAGGCGGACCCGTGACGGCGTCAGGCGCGGCGACGGCCGGGCCCCGCGCTAAGACGTGAGGCTGCGGATCGGGTCGGATCCGTTCGGGCACGTGCCCGGCAGCCAGACCGGAGACGTGCGGGGATCTCAGTTCGGGCACGTGCCCGGCAGCCAGACCGGACACGTGCCGCGACCTCAGCCGGGCTTGCGTGCCGAGATGACGTAGCCGAAGGTGCCGAAGGCGCGCGCCCGATCCTCACCGGGGGCCTGGGCGAAGGTGTCCACCGGCTCGGAGAACGCCACGTCGGTGAAGCCGGCCTGCTCGATCACGGACTGCCACCCTGCACACGGCAGGGCACCGGCGATTCAGGCACCCCACAGGTCGATGTCGCGCTTGGCCTCCTCGGGGACCTCCTGCTCCACGCAGATGTCGCTGATCTGCAGTCGCCCGCCAGGACGGGTGACCCTAAACAGCTCGCGGTAGGCGGCGAGCTTGTCGGGCACGAGGTTGAGCACCCCGTTGGAGATGATGACGTCGGCCCAGTCGTCCTCGACGGGCAGCTCTTCGATCAGCCCCCGACGGAACGCGACGTTGTGGATCCCCGCCTGACCTGCCGCGGTCCGGGCACGCTCGAGCATCCGCTCGTTCATGTCGACGCCGATGACCGCACCCTGGTCGGCGACCACCTGCGCGGCGATCAGGGCGTCCGCCCCGGCACCGGAGCCGACGTCGATGACCCGGTCGCCACGTGCGGGCAGGCCCGGATCGAAGACGTAGGTGACCCCGGCGAACGCGTCCACCGCGTCATCGGGCAGCGGCTCGATCAAGGTGCTCGGGTAGCCGAGGTGATCGAGCGCCGCCCTCCCGGTGTGGAAGTGGTACTCCCCGTCCGGCTTGCTGGCGACCTCGCCGTAGATGTCGCCGACCAGTGAACGCAGCTGATCGACGTCCACCGGCGGTGCGCTGGGTTCGGACACGCCGACTCCCTCCTCCCGCCGCTCCCCGGCGGGCTCGTCTC
>JBKGZF010000257.1:0-4236 GCA_046545715.1 Nitriliruptoraceae bacterium
CTTCCACACCGAGCGCCAGGCGGCGTTCGGCCGACGCGGGTCGATGCCGTGCCAGTGCCCGATCGGGCGGGCGACGTCGATGGTCTCACGCGGGCCCAGCCGGGCCGCGTAGCCATCCGGGGTCCGTCGCCAGTCGGGATCGACGCGGAAGCGCCGGGCCTGGACCGCCGGGCGCTCCCCCAGCGGGCCGGCGAGCCGCCGCGCGGCCATGCGGCCGCCGCGACGCAGCACCTCGCCCCGCCAGCCCACGCGTGCGCTCCGTTCCACCTCGACGTCGTCGAGGACGCTACTCGCCCTCGGCGAGCGAGGCCCGCAGCCGCAGGTAGGCCTCCCACCGGGCCGGGTGGATGTCGGCCTCGTCGATGCGGCAGCCGGGCTCACCGGTGTGGGTGCAGTCGTCGAGGTGGCAACCGAGCCCACGCAGCTCAGGGAAGTGCTCGACCAACGCTGCGGGGCTGAGCCCCCCGAGCCCGAACGAGCGCACCCCCGGGGTGTCGACCAGCCACGCATCGAGCGCCGGCGCGTGGAACGCCCGCGCGGCCACGGTGGTGTGGCGTCCGCCGTAGCGGCCGAGCTCACCGATGCGCTGCTCGGCCTGCGGCACCAGGCGGTTGAGCAGCGAGGACTTGCCCACCCCGGAGTGACCCGTGAGCGCTGACCACGTGCCGGCCAACGAGGCAGCGAGCTCGTCGAGCCCCTCGCCCGTCAGGGCGCTCGTCACCCGGACGGGCACCTCCAGCGCTGCGTAGCGCGAGACCACCTCATCGACCCCGGCCCGGGCCTGCTCATCGTCGGCGACCAGGTCGACCCGGTTGATGCAGGCGGCGGCGTCCAGTCCACCGACCGATGCGGCGACCAGCACGCGGTCGAGGAACCGCGTCCCGAGCTCGAGGTGGTCGGCGGCGAGCACGACCACCACCTGGTCGGCGTTGGCGACCACCACCCGTTCCTCGCCCAGCGCGTCGTCGGCGGTGCGCGTCAGCACCGAGTGGCGCTCGAGCACCTCGACGATCCGCACCGTGTCGCCCTCGCCACTCGGCGGCCGCACGCGCACGCGGTCGCCGACGGCGGCCTTGGCCCCGCGCATCGTCCCGGCCAGCACCGCGTCCATCACCTCACCGTCCCAGACGATGGTGACCCGGCCCCGGTCCAGGCCGATGACCCGGGCCACGTCGAGCTGCTCGATGGCCTGGCGGGCCTTGACCGAGAGCGCGCGCGAGCGCCGTGCGAGGAGGTGGTGGTCCTCCTCCCACTCGTCCTCGAGCGCTTCGATGTCGATGCGGGGCATGTACCCATCGTGCCAGCCCCACGCACCGGAGGCCCGCCTCAGCGCGGAGCTGCTCGAGCGAGGCGGCCACGGCGCGTACCAGCCACCGTCGCGCGACCGCTAGCGTCGCGGGTGGTTCGACGTGGGAAGGACGCCCCAGGTGGCCGACGGTCAGACGGGTGAGGAGATGTTCGACTACGCCCGTGAGGCGGTGGAGGCAGCGCTCGCGGCAGGGGCGGGCTACGCCGACGCCCGTGTGGTGTTCCGACGGCAGGAGCAGATCGCCGCTCAGGACGGCGAGGTCGAGTCGGTGGAGCGCTCCGAGGACGCCGGTGTCGGGGTACGTGCGTTGTACGGCTCCTCCTGGGGCTTCGCCTCCACCAGCGAGCTGACCGACGGGGCGGCCCGGCGCGCCGGCAGCGAGGCCACCGCCACCGCCAAGGCCTCGGCGCTGGTGCCCGGCGCACCGCTCCAGCTCGCCGACGTCCCCGTGGTCGAGGACCACTACCAGACGCCCCACGAGCAGGATCCCTTCCAGGTCCCGCTCGACACCAAGGTCGAGGTGGTGGTCACCGCGACCCAGACCATGTCGGCGGTCGAGGGCGTTGCGGTCAGCACGGCCAAGCTGATGTTCTGGGACACCGAGAAGTGGTTCGTCTCCTCACAGGGGCACCGCATCCACCAGCACCTGGTCGAGTCCGGCTGCGGGATGGACGCCACCGCCGTCGGTGAGCACGAGACCCAACGGCGCAGCTACCCGCAGTCGTTCGGGCACGTCGGCACCGGCGGCTACGAGATCGTCCAGGGCTTCGACCTGCCGGGCAACGCCGGCCGCATCGCCGAGGAGGCGGTGCAGCTGCTCAGCGCCGATGACTGCCCCAGCGGCGAGCTCGACGTGATCCTCGGCTCCTCGCAGCTCGCCCTGCAGATCCACGAGTCGGTGGGCCACGCCGTCGAGCTCGACCGGATCCTCGGCTGGGAGGCGGCGTTCGCGGGCACCTCGTTCCTGGATCTCGATCAGCTCGGCGAGCTGCGCTACGGCTCGCAGCTGATGAACATCACCGCCGACGCGACGATCCCCGGGGCGCTGGCCACCTTCGGCTACGACGACGAGGGCACGCCAGCCCAGGCGGTCGACATCGTCCGCGACGGCATCTGGGTCGGTGTCCTCTCCGGGCGGGATACCGCACACCTCGCAGGGCTGGCGCCGGGCGGGATGGTGCGCGCCGACGGCTTCAACCGCCTGCCCATGGTGCGCATGACCAACGTGGGGCTCGAGCCGGGGGACTCCTCGCTCGAGGAGATCGTGGCCGAGACCCGGCATGGAGTGCTGATGGATACCAACCGCTCCTGGTCGATCGACGACCGGCGGCTGAACTTCCAGTTCGGCTGCGAGGTGGGCTGGGAGATCGTCGACGGCCAGCGCACCCGGATGGTCAAGAACCCGACCTACACCGGGATCACCCCGCGCTTCTGGGCGTCGATGGACATGCTCGCCGGGGGCGAGGAGTGGTTCCCCTGGGGCGTCCCCAACTGCGGCAAGGGCCAACCGATGCAGGTCGGCCACACCGGCCACCCCGCTGCCCCTGCCCGCTTCCGCGACGTCCGCGTCGGCGTGAAGGGCTAGACCATGACCAGCGATCCCATCACCGGCCAGGCACAGCAGCAGCCGAGCGACACCTCCGTGCTCGAGGCCCTCGCCGAGCGGACCGTCGCGCTGGTCCACGAGCGCGACGCCCGCGACGAGGCGACGATCGAGGCCAACGTCTCGGTCAGCCGCAGCCGCCACGGGCTGACCCGCTTCGCGAACTCCTTCATCCACCAGCACGTCGGCGAGGACACCATCGAGGTGTCGCTGACCCTCGCGGTCGACGGCCGTCCCACCTCGACCTCGACCACCGCGACCGACGACGGGTCGCTCGAGCAGCTGGTCGACGGGGCCATCGCCTCCGCACGGCTACAGCCGCTCGATCCCCACTGGCCGGGTGCCACCCCGCCCGCCGACATCACCGACCACGGCCGGGTGGATGCTGCGACCGCAGCGGCGTCGCCGGACGAGCGCGCCGGGCTGGTGCGCGACTTCGTCGCCGCGGGCGACGGTCTGCGTGCCGCCGGCTACTGCGACACCGAGCTCAGCCAGGCCGCGTTCGCCTCCACCGCGGGTCACCGCATCAGCGGCGCGACGACACGGGCGACGATCGACGGGATCCACCAGACCACCTCGTCGGCCGGCTCGGCCCACGGCACCTCGATCCGGCTCGCCGAGCTCGACGCGGACCGCGCCGGGCACACGGCCGCCGACCTGGCCCGGCGGTCGCAGGACGCGATCGACCTCGACCCCGGCGAGTACGAGGTGGTGCTCGGGCCCGAGGCGGTGGCGACCGTGCTGACCTTCCTGGCGGTGTACGGCTTCAACGCGAAGTCGCACCTGGAGGGCTCGTCGTTCGCGCAGCTCGGCGAGCAGCAGTTCGACGCAGCGATCACGATCCTCGCCGACCCTGACGACCCGCGCCGCATCGGCCTGCCGTTCGACGCCGAGGGCTCGCCACGCCAACGCTTCGCGCTGGTCCACGCGGGGGTGACCACGGCCCTCGCCCACGACCGCCGCACCGCCCGCCGCGCACGGACCACCACGACCGGCAACGCGATCCCCGGAGGTGCCGCGGTGGGGCCGGTCCCCACCGACGTGCGCATGCCCCCGGGCGAGACCACGCCGACCGAGATGATCCGCTCGGTACGGCGTGGCCTGCTGGTCACCGAGTTCAACTACGTGCGCATCCTCGACCCCAAGACCACGGTCGCCACCGGGCTGACGCGCAACGGCACCTTCCTGATCGAGGATGGCGAGGTGACGGACCCGGTCGGCAACCTGCGCTTCACCCAGAGCTTCCACGACGCACTCGCCGAGGGCCGCGTCGCGGCGGTGGGCGACGACGACCGGTACGCCGATGGCGAGCTCGGCTCTGGCA
>JBKGZF010000258.1:0-4207 GCA_046545715.1 Nitriliruptoraceae bacterium
CGGTCTCGTCGGAGGGTCATTCGAGCGCTGGGCGCGAGCGCCACGGTCGTCGCCCTCGTGGTCGGCGCACTCGCCGCCACCGCCGCGACCCGCGGCACCGGTCCGCTGCCCCGAGCCGTGGACCGCGCCCTGATGGTGCCGCTCGGGACCTCGGCGGTGACCGTCGGCTTCGGGTTCCTGATCGCTCTGGACCGGCCGATCGACCTGCGCGGCTCGGTCCTGCTCGTGCCGATCGCGCAGGCACTGATCGCCACCCCCTTCGTGGTGCGCACGCTGCTGCCGGTCCTGCGCTCGATCGACCACCGCCTGCGGGAGGCGGCCGCCGTGCTCGGGGCCACCCCGCGCCGGATCTGGCGTGAGGTCGACCTGCCGATCGTCGGTCGCGCCGCCCTGGTGGCGGCGGGGTTCTCGTTCGCGATCGCCGTCGGTGAGTTCGGTGCCACGGTGTTCGTGGCACGCGCCAACCTGCCGACCATGCCGGTGGCGATCTTCCGCCTGCTGGGACGGCCCGGTGTCGCCAACTTCGGACAGGCGATGGCGATGTCGACGCTGCTGATGATCGTCACCGCGAGCGCGATCCTCGCCATCGACCGACTGCGGGTCGGCCAGGTGGGGCGCTTCTGATGACCAACGGCAGCGGAGCACGGCTCGACATCGACCGGTTGACCGTCAGCTACGGCTCGGTGGTAGCGGTCGAGGGGCTCACCTTGACCGCGGCTCCTGGGCAGGTGCTCGCCGTCCTCGGCCCGAGCGGCTGCGGCAAGTCGACCCTGCTGCGTGCGGTAGCTGGCCTGGAGCCCCCCCGTGGTGGCTCGATCCACCTCGACGGACGCAGGATCGACGGGCTGCGTCCCGACCAGCGCGACGTCGGGCTGATGTTCCAGGAGCACGCGCTGTTCCCCCACCGCTCGGTGGCCGACAACGTCGCCTTCGGGCCCCGCATGCACGGGCTCGACCGCGAGGGCGTGCGCGAGCGCGTCACCGCGGCGCTCGCTCTCGTCGACCTCGAGGGCCTCGGCGATCGCAGCATCACCGAGCTCTCCGGTGGTGAGCGGCAGCGCGTCGCGCTCGCCCGGGCGGTCGCACCACGACCGCGGCTGCTCATGCTCGATGAGCCCCTCGGCTCGATCGACCGGGCGTTGCAGCAGCGCCTGCTCACCGACCTGCGCGGCGTCTTCGACCGCCTCGGTACCACGGTGCTGCACGTCACCCACGACCAGCAGGAGGCGCTGGCCGTCGCCGACCACGTCGCGGTCATGCGCGCTGCGCGCCTGGAGCAGATCGGCACGCCCGACCAGTTGTGGCGCGCACCCCGCACGGCGTTCGTGGCTCGGTTCCTGGGGCTCGAGCACATCGGCGATGCATCGATCCGCGACGGCGTGGCAGCGACCCCCTGGGGCGAGGTGCCCTTGCCGCAAGCGCCCGATGGCGACCACGAGGTGGTGCTGCTGCCGGGGGCCCTGCGTCTGGCGACCGCGGAGCATCCGGTCAGGGACCACGAGCTGGCGCTGCGGGGCCGGGTGACGTCGCGGCGGTTCGTCGGCGACCACATCCGGGTGACGCTCGCGCCGACACGCGGGCCGGCGCTCACGGTCCCGGTCCTGGCCGAGCTCGTGCCCGAGCCCGGTGAGGAGCTCGAGCTCGCGCTCGATGCCAGCGGCGTGCACCTGCTCGAGCCGGAGGAGGCCGACGAGCTGGACGAGGTGTAGGCACCTCGCCCCAGCGATCGCCGGACACGGGCGCCGCGACCGAACAGCGCCCGTGCGAGGACCTACGCTCGCAGACGCGGGCAGTGCCCTCGCGATCCGGAGGCGTTCGATGACCAGCACCACACCCAGCGACGCCGAGCGCATCGTCGCCACCCTCGACCTTGCGACGAAGGTCGCGCTGCTCTCCGGTGCGGACTTCTGGCACCTCGAGGCGATACCCGCGGCAGGGCTGCCGTCCATCGCCGTCGCCGACGGCCCCCACGGGCTGCGCAAGCAGGTGGCCGACCCGAGTGGCCAGCCGGGCATGACCACGACCGTGCCCGCGACCTGCTTCCCCACGGCGGTGACGCTGGCCTCGAGCTGGGACCCCGACCTGCTCACCGAGGTGGGCGCGGCGATCGGCCGCGAGGCACGGGCGCAGGACGTCTCGGTCGTGCTCGGGCCGGGCCTCAACCTCAAGCGCCATCCGGCGGGCGGACGCAACTTCGAGTACCTCAGCGAGGATCCGCTGGTCGCCGGTCGGCTCGCGGCGGCGTTGGTCCGTGGGATCCAGTCGCAGGGCGTCGGCGCGTGCGTCAAGCACCTGGCGGCCAACCATCAGGAGACGTTGCGGATGGTGGTCGACACCATCGTCGATGAGCGCACCCTGCGCGAGCTCGAGCTGCGCGCGTTCGAGATCGCCGTGCGCGAGGGACGGCCCTGGACGGCCATGAGCGCCTACAACCGGCTCAACGGGACCTACTGCTCCGACCACCACTGGCTGCTGGGCGAGGTGCTGCGTGCCGAGTGGGGCTTCGACGGCCTGGTGATGAGCGACTGGGGCGGCATGAACGACCGGGTGGCGGCGACCACCGCTGGCTGCGACCTCGAGATGCCCGGCAGCAACGGAGCGTTCGACGACGAGGTGGTGGCCGCCGTGCGTGGGGGTCAGCTCGACGAGGGCGCGGTCGACCGCTGTGCGGTCCGCGTCGTCGACCTGATCATCCGGGCCGCCGCCAACCGACTGCCGGCGGCTGCCTTCGACGCACACGCCCATCACCAGCTCGCTCGGCGGGCGGCGGCGGCCGGCACCGTGCTGCTGACCAACGACGGCACGCTGCCGCTGTCGACCGATGACGACGTCGCGCTGATCGGTGCCTTCGCTGCCTCGCCGCGCTTCCAGGGGGCCGGCAGCTCCCAGGTCGAACCGACCAAGGTCGACGACGCGCTCAGCGAGCTGCGATCACGCAGCACTGCGGAGGTGTCCTACTCCCCCGCCTATGACCCCGCGACCGGCACGACCACCGACGCGTTGGTCACCGAGGCCGTCGCTGCCGCACGCGACGCGGGCCGAGCGGTGATCGTCGCGGGGCTGCCGGGCCGCTATGAGTCCGAGGGGTTCGACCGCAGCCACCTGCGACTGCCCGACGGCCACCTGCGGGTGATCGAGGCCGTGCTCGACACCGGTGTGCCGACCGTGGTGGTCCTACAGAACGGCGCTCCGGTGGAGCTGCCGTTCGCCGAGCGCGCCGCCGCGATCGTCGAGAGCTACCTCGGCGGCCAGGCGGGTGGGTCCGCGCTGGTCGATGTCCTGCTGGGTGAGGCCGAGCCGGGCGGGCGGCTCGCCGAATCCTTCCCGGTGTCGATGGACGACCTGCCGGCCGATGCGAACTTCCCCGGTCACCCCAAGCAGGTCGAGCACCGCGAGGGCCTGCTGGTCGGCTACCGGTTCCACACCACCTTCGACGTCCCGGCCCGCTTCCCGTTCGGCCACGGACTGAGCTACACGAGCTTCGCCTACGACGACCTCGAGGTCACCGGCGACGGCGGTGAGGGCGAGCAGGTGACCGCCGCGGTCACCGTGACGAACACCGGCGCTCGCCCAGGTAGCGAGGTGGTGCAGCTCTACGTTCGCGCACCCGACGCCACCGTGTGGCGACCCGAGCGCCAGCTCCAGGCGTTCGTAGCCGTCCATCTACAGGCCGGCGGATCACAACGTGTGACCCTGCAGCTCGATCGGCGCGCGTTCGCGGTCTACGACCGCCCCTCCGGCCAATGGCGGGTCGAGAACGGTCGCTACGAGCTGCTGGTCGGGGCCTCCTCCACCGACGTCCGCGCCAGCGCGACGATCGAGCTCACCTCGACCGCACCACCGACCCCCGTGCCAGCCACCAGCGGACCGGTGGCTGACGACGCGACGTTCGCTGCCTGGCTCGGCCACGAGGTGCCACAGCCGCGCCCGACGCGGCCCTTCGACCGCAACACCCCGGTCGCCGATCTGCTCGAGACACCGTTCGGCCGCCAGGTCCACCGCGCGCTGCTCGCGGCCGCACGTCGACACATCGATCGGACCACGCCAGCGGACGACGAGGCGACCCGTCGCATGCACGAGGCGGTGCTCGCCGAGGCCCCGCTGCGCGCGGTGACGCTGCTCGGTGGGGGCAGGCCTCCGTTGGCGGTCACCGATCGGGTGATCGACGCGCTCAACGGCCGGCCCCGTGAGGCGTTGACCGAGCTGG
>JBKGZF010000259.1:0-4197 GCA_046545715.1 Nitriliruptoraceae bacterium
CGCTAGCCGTGGTGTCGTGTCGTGGTGTCGTGTGGCGCCGCCTGCTCGACCACGAACGGATGTTCGGGTAGGGTGGCGCTCGGATCGAGCGGCTCGTCCACAGGCGTGCCGGGCTTGCGCCCTTCGGGTCACACCCCCGACCTACGGTAGGGGCCGGAACCCGCCAGCTGGATGCCACCCCCTGCACGTCGCCCCGTACGTCGCCCCCCCTGTACGTCACCCCCTCTATGTCGCCTTCGGAGGTGCCCGTGGACAAGGACAAGGCCCTCGAGCTCGCCCTGGCCAACATCGAGAAGCAGTTCGGCAAGGGCTCGCTGATGAAGCTCGGCGACCAGGTCGCGGTCAAGGTCCCCGCCATCCCCAGCGGCGCGCTGTCGCTCGACATCGCCTTGGGGATCGGCGGACTGCCGCGCGGCCGGGTGGTCGAGATATACGGTCCGGAGTCCTCCGGTAAGACCACGGTGGCCCTGCATGCGGTCGCCGAGGCGCAGCGGGCCGGTGGCATCGCCGCCTTCATCGACGCTGAGCACGCGCTGGACCCCACCTACGCCGACGCCCTCGGTGTCGATGTCAACGAACTGCTGGTCTCTCAGCCCGACAACGGCGAGCAGGCGCTGGAGATCGCCGACATGCTGGTGCGTTCGGGCGGCGTCGACATCGTGGTGATCGACTCGGTCGCCGCGCTCACCCCTCGGGCGGAGATCGAGGGCGAGATGGGCGACAGCCACGTCGGTCTCCAGGCACGGCTGATGTCCCAAGCGCTGCGCAAGCTCTCCGGCTCGCTCAAGCGCTCCAACACCACCGCGGTGTTCATCAACCAGCTGCGTGAGAAGGTCGGCGTGATGTTCGGCTCACCGGAGACCACGCCGGGCGGCCGCGCGCTGAAGTTCTACAGCTCGGTGCGGCTGGACGTGCGCCGCATCGAGACGCTCAAGGACGGCACCGAGGCGGTCGGCAACCGCGTCCGCGTCAAGGTCGTCAAGAACAAGGTCGCACCACCGTTCCGTCAGGCCGAGTTCGACATCGTCTACGGCGAGGGGATCTCCAAGGAGGGCTCGCTGATCGACGTCGGGGTCGATGAGGGCATCGTCCGCAAGGCCGGCGCCTGGTACACCTACGACGGTGAGCAGCTCGGCCAGGGCAAGGAGAAGGCGCGGCTGTTCCTCAAGGAGAACACCGACCTCGCGGCCGAGATCGAGAAGCGCATCAAGGAGAAGCTCGGCATCGACCCGGTCGCCGCCGACGAGCTCGCGGCCGAGGACGCCGACGGTGCGTTGAACGAGTCGCCGGAGGACGAGGACGCCACGAGGTGAGCGAGCCGTCACCGTTCACCGACGCCGAGGCCTGGCTCGCTGAGCGAGGGGTCAGCCGTGAGCCGCTCGTCGTCGCGCCCGACCCGTCCGATGCCGAACGCGCTCGACCGGACGACGCCCGTCGCTCCGACGGCGAGACCGCAGCCAACGGGCCAGCGGTCCTGCCAGATGCGTCGCAGGACGGTGAGGTGGAGCCCGGCGCGCCGGTGTCGGCCGGGGAGTCCGCCGATCTCGCGGTGCAGGCGGGCATCGATGCCGCGCAGCAGCAGGGGGATGCGGACGGCTTGCCGGACCCCGCAGTCGCCACCCTCGGTGACGACGTGACCGCGGCCCTCGCGTTCGTCCGCCGCTCGACCGCGGGAGCACCCCAGTCCGAGCAGCGGATCGCTGAGAAGCTGCGTGAGCGGGGCTGGCCACCGGCGGTGGTCGAGCACACGCTCGAGCGAGCACGGCGTGCTGGCTTGCTCGACGACGCCGCCATGGTCGCTGCGCTGGTGGCAGAGCGCCGCGCCAAGGGGCACGCACCGGCGCGGATCCGTCGTGATCTACGTAGCCGGGGCTTCGACGACCAGCGCCTCGACGAGGCACTCGCCGAGGCCGATGGTGAGGATCCAGAGGCGGCCGCCTTCGCTGTCGCGCAGGAGAAGGCTGAGCGCTGCACCGGTCTCGACGCGCAGACCGCCTACCGGCGCGTCGCTGCGCACGTGGCTCGCCGCGGCTACCCCGACGCGCTCGCCGGCAAGGTGGCACGCGAGGCGGTGTTCACCGCGCGTGAGCAGCAGCGCACCGCGGAGCACTGATCCGGCGCACGACCTGACGAGCCTCATGGCGCCCCAGCCCGGTCCACCCCTCGGCGTCGCGTCGGTGCGCCGCAGCAGCGGTCGAGCGGGGCCCGGTAGCTATGCTGGAGGTGCGCGTCTCGAGGAGCTGGTGGTGGACGTACTGCAGACCTGGATCCTGATCGGCGTCCCGGGCCTGGTGGTCGCCGGTGGCCTGTTCGTCGGCCGGGACAGGCGGCGCGCACTGCTGGGCTACGTGGTGTTGCTGGCGCTGATCGCCACGTTCGTCACCGTGCCCGGCGGCGGCTTCTTTGCTGCCCTCGTCGGGTTGATCGGCGTCGTCCTCGTCGCCACCGGACGCGGGACCGACCTCGACGACCGCGAGGGCGAGCACCACGAGCAGCGTCGCAGCTTCACCACCGCCGAGCGCGGCTGACCTCGCCCTCACTGCCTGGGCCGCGGCCCTCGTCGGGGCACGAGCCGCAGCGCCTCGGCGATGCATGCCGTCGCGAGCCGATCTGCGCCTGCTGATGCGCGGCATCCCCCGGTTACCCTCAGCCCAGCCCCTGTCCGTAACCGCACAAGGCGTCCACACGATGGCTCGGCGCTACCACATCCGGACCTTCGGGTGCCAGATGAACGAGCACGACTCCGGTCGTGCGGCCGGACTGCTCGAGACCCTCGGCTACCGCCCTGCGGAGCACGAGGACGAGGCTGACCTGGTCCTGCTCAATACCTGCGCGGTGCGAGAGAACGCCGACAACCGGCTCTACGGCACGCTCGGCCACCTCAAGTCGGTCAAGGACGCGCGGCGAGCAGCGGGGGAGGAGCTCACGGTCGTCGTCGGCGGCTGCCTCGCGCAGAAGGACGGCCAGACCGTCGCTGAGCGCGCACCGTGGGTCGACGTCGTCTACGGCACCCACAACCTGGCGCAGCTGCCCAAGCTGCTCGTACAGGCCGATTCGGCCGAGGTCCCCGTCGTCGAGCTCGTCGAGCAGCTCGAGACCTTCCCGTCGGCCCTGCCCGCCAAGCGTGAGCTGCGCCACCATGCGTGGGTGTCGATCTCGGTCGGCTGCAACAACGCGTGCACGTTCTGCATCGTGCCGAGCCTGCGTGGCCCGGAGCGCTCGCGACGGATCGGTGAGATCGTCGACGAGGTACGCGGGCTCGTCGGCGACGACGTCATCGAGGTCACCCTGCTCGGTCAGAACGTCAACTCCTACGGCCGCGACCTGGCTGGGTCCAGCCGCTTCGCTGAGTTGCTCCACGAACTCGGCGAGATCCCCGGGCTCGAGCGGGTGCGCTTCACCTCACCGCATCCACGGGACTTCACCGAGGAGGTCCTGACGGCCATGGCCGACACGCCCAACGTGATGCCCCACCTGCATCTGCCGCTGCAGTCGGGCTCCGACCGGATCCTGCGCGCGATGCGGCGCTCCTACCGCCAGCGCCGTTTCCTCAACCTCGTCGAGCGCACCCGTGAGCTGCTCCCCGACGCGGCGTTGACCACCGACATCATCGTCGGCTTCCCGGGCGAGACCGAGCAGGACTTCCAGGCGACCCTGGACGTGGTCGAGGACGTCCGCTTCGACCAGGCGTTCACCTTCCAGTTCTCGCCACGACCGGGCACGCCAGCTGCGCAGATGGCCGACGACCCGGTCGATCCCGACGTCCTCGCCGATCGCTACCGACGCCTGGAGGCGGCGACACGTCAGCACTCGCGTGAGGCGCACGAGCGTCTGGTGGGCACCGTCCAGGAGCTGCTGATCGAGTCACCGTCCAAGACCGACGCTTCCCGCTGGTCCGGGCGCACCCGCGGCAACCACCTGGTCCATCTGCCCGCACCCGAGCAGGGGGAGGGCGGTCGGCCGGTGTTCGCGCCAGGTGACCTCGTCGATGCCGAGGTGGTGGAGGCCCACACCAACTACGCGATCGCCGCCCGTGCACGTGAGGTGCGGCACACGGCTGCTGGCCGGGCGACGGCCGACGCCATCGCACGCGGCGAGGGCGCGCGGCACGGCTCGCTGACCGCGCCGGTTGAGGCCCAGCTGCCCGTGCTCGGTGCCGCTCGGTGACCGTCCTGGCCATCGTAGGACCGACCGCGT
>JBKGZF010000260.1:0-4187 GCA_046545715.1 Nitriliruptoraceae bacterium
CACCCACACCGAGCACCGACCCCGTCCCTCGAGGAGTTCCTGATGTTGCTCGACGGCAAGCGCCTGCTGATCACCGGCGTGCTCGACCCACGCTCGATCGCGTTCTCGGCCGCACGGATCGCGCAGGAGCAGGGGGCGCAGATCGTGCTCACCGGGTTCGGTCGTGGCCGGCGCCTGACCGAGCGAGCGGCGTCGCGCCTGCCCGAGCCCCCGGACGTGCTCGAGCTCGATGTCACCCAGTCCGACCACCTCAGCGCGGTCACCGAGGAGATCGGTTCGCGCTGGGGACGCCTCGACGGCTTGGTGCACGCGATCGGCTTCGCGCCCGAGTCGTGCCTCGGCGGTGGGTTCCTGACCGCCCCGTGGGAGGATGTCGCCACCGCGCTGCAGGTCTCGACCTACTCCTACGCTGCGCTCGGCTCGGCGTTCGCGGACCTGCTCGCGGTCGAGGGCGGCAGCATCGTCGGGCTGGACTTCGATGCGCAGCAGGCCTGGCCCGGCTACGACTGGATGGGGGTGGCCAAGGCCGGCCTCGAGTCGGCCAACCGCTACCTCGCACGTGACCTCGGGCCACGGGGGATCCGGGCGAACCTGGTCGCCGCCGGGCCGCTGCACACCGTGGCCGCGCGCTCGATCGAGGGCTTCTCGGCCTTCGACGACGTCTGGGGCGACCGCTCGCCACTGGGGTGGGACCTGCGTGACCCCGAGCCGGTGGGCCGGGCGATCTGCGTGCTGCTCTCCGACTGGATGTCGGCGACCACCGGCGAGGTGGTGCACGTCGACGGCGGGGTCCACGCCGTGGGTGCGGGCGTGCCGAGCTGGTACGCCGGCGATGCCAGCGACGGCGCGAGCGGCTGACGGGTCCGGGTGAGCTGCTCAGCAGCCCACGGTCGTCACTGCTCGTCCTCGGGGGCCGCCTTGACGGCGAGCACCGCGGCGTCGGAGTGCAGCAGGATGTCCTGCGCGTTGGAGCCGAGGATCAGCTTGCCGACCGGTGAGCGACGACGGATGCCGATCACGATCATGTCCGCGTCCTCGTCCTTGGAGGCCTGCAGCAGATCCTCGGCGGGGGAGTTGCCCCGGGCGTACTCGACGAGGCGGTAGTCGATCCCCTCGTCCTTGAGTTGGTTCTCCAGGCGCTCGAACTCCTCGCGGTAGCTCATGACCTGATCGAGCTCGTCGCGCTCCCCACCCCGCATGGAGTGGACGACGAGCAGCTCTCCCTCGCGCAGCTTGGTCTCCTCGATCGCGCGTTGGAGGGCTGCACGGCCCTCCGGCGAACGCAGGAACCCGGCAACGATGCGCATGCGACCTCTCCTCCTCGGTGCCTGGCCTGCGATGCTAGTCACATCGTCGGCCCCGACCGGGGTCGGCTTACCCCGACCCGAGGGCCAGATGCCCCTGCGGCTGTCGCGGATGGTCGCTCGCGACTTCGCCCCGCTCGGCCCGGCGTGATGGCTAAGGTCACGCAGTACGGACGCCCCGCGTCCAGCGCTGACCTGGTCCACCGCGATCCGGTGACCGGTCGGCGGGAGTCCAGCCAGGACCTGCGTCGCCCAGGCAACGGATGAGGCGGCGCGGTCGTGGAGCCAGGCGAAGCTTCACCGGTGACCCCGGTGCGGTGCCGACGACGAGGAGCACGCGGTGACGGGAGAGGCAACGGGAGCTGTGAGCGACCCCACGGTCGCACCTCGCCGGGAGATCGACCCGCGCGAACTACTACCGCCGGACGAGCCGGTCCACCTGCTCGACCCGGACGGGACCGAGCACGAGGACGTGGACCACCAGCTCGACCTCGACGACGAGCAGCTGCGCGAGCTCTACCGGTTGATGGTGGTGACGAGGAAGGTCGACCGGGAAGCGATCAACCTCCAGCGCCAGGGCCAGCTCGGGGTTTACGCCTCGTGCATGGGCCAGGAGGCGGCCCAGGTGGGCAGCGCCTACGCGCTCGCCGCCGACGACTGGATCTTCCCCTCCTACCGGGAGCTCGTCGCTGCCCTGGTCCGCCGGGTCGATGCCGCCGGCCTGCTCCACCTCTACCGCGGCACCTGGCTCTCGGATCACGACCCCTACCAGCACAACTACGCGCTGATGTCGATCCCGATCGGTACCCAGGCGCTGCACGCAACCGGGTTCGCGATGGGGGCGCGCTTCGACGACAACCCGATCGTGGTGCTCAGCTACTTCGGCGACGGCGGCACCTCGGAGGGCGACACCCACGAGGCGATGACCTTCGCGGGTGTGCAGCACGCGCCGGTCGTCTTCTTCGTGCAGAACAACCAGTACGCGATCTCGGTGCCGTTGGACAAGCAGACCGCGGCACCGACGCTCGCCCACAAGGCGGTCGGCTACGGCATGCCCGGCTTCCGTGTCGACGGCAACGATGTGCTGGCCACCTACGCGGTAACCAGACGAGCCGTCGAACGTGCCAGGGCTGGCGAGGGCCCGGCGTTCATCGAGGCGGTGACCTACCGGATGGAGGCGCACACCACCTCCGATGACCCGACCCGCTACCGCACCAAGGAGGAGCTCGACGCGGCCGCCAAGACCGATCCGATCGCGCGCATGAAGAACCTGCTCACCGCACGGGATCTCTACGACGACGACCTCGAGCGTGAGATCGACGAGCAGGCCAAGGAGGTCGCCACCTACGTGCGCGACCAGATCTACGACGCCGCCCATGGCGACCCCATGGAGCTGTTCGAGCACGTCTACATCGACGCGTCCGGGCATTTCGAGGACCAAGCCGAGCAACTGCGTGCGGAGCTCGACGCCGGTGGGGGTGCGTGATGGCGGTGACCCTGGCACAGGCGATCAACCAGGCCCTGACCGACGCGATGGAGGCCGACGAACGGGTGCTGATGTTCGGTGAGGACGTCGGGCGGCTCGGCGGGGTGTTCCGGGTCACCGACGGACTGCAGGACCGGTTCGGCGAGCAGCGCTGTTTCGACACGCCACTGGCGGAATCGGGGATCGTGGGGACCGCGATCGGGCTGGCGATGTACGGCTTCCGGCCGGTCGTCGAGATGCAGTTCGACGGCTTCTCCTACCCCGCCTTCGAGCAGATCGTCAGCCACCTGGCCAAGATGCCCAACCGCTCGCGCGGGACGGTGAAGCTGCCGGTGACGGTGCGCATCCCCTACGGCGGCGGCATCGGCGCGGTCGAGCACCACTCGGAGTCGCCCGAGGCCTACTGGGCCCACACGGCCGGCCTGAAGGTCTGGACCCCGGGGACGCCCGAGGACGGCTACTCGATGACGCGCGCGGCGATCAGCAGCGACGATCCGGTGATCATGCTCGAGCCCAAGCGTCGGTACTGGATGAAGTCCGATGCGCAGCTGCCCATCGAGACCGAGCCACCCGGTCAGGCCGTGGTCCGGCGCGAAGGCACGCAGCTGAGCCTGCTGTGCTACGGGCCGATGGTGCGCACCGCCCACGAGGCGGCGGACGCGGCCGCGGACGAGGGCTGGTCCATCGAGGTGGTGGATCTGCGCTCGTTGGCGCCGCTGGACACCGCGACGATCGTGGCGTCCATGCAGCGGACCGGCCGCGCGATCGTCGTGCACGAGGCGTCCCGGACCCTCGGGATGGGGGCGGAGCTCGCGGCCCGGGTCCAGGAGCTCGCGTTCTACCACCTCGAGGCGCCGGTGCTGCGGGCGACCGGGTTCGACACCCCCTACCCGCCCGCCAAGCTCGAGGAGTACTGGCTGCCGGACGTCGATCGGATCCTGGATCTGGTCGAGCGGTCGCTCGCGTACTGAGACGCCGGCGGTCGGCCCCGGACCGTCGGGGACGGCCAGCCCGTGGAGGAGGTTGCCCAGTGAGCGACATCCGGGACTTCAAGCTGCCCGACCTCGGCGAGGGGCTCGAGGAGGGCGAGATCGTCGAGTGGCACGTCACCGTCGGTGACGTGATCGACCTCAACCAGCCGGTCGCCTCGATCGAGACCGCGAAGGCGGTCGTGGAGGTGCCCTCCCCGTTCGCCGGCACGGTGGTCGAGCTCAGCGGCGAGGTAGGCGACACGCTCGAGGTCGGCCAGGTGTTCGTCCGGGTCGACGTCAGCGATGGCGCGGTCGCCGAGGACGCTGCGGCTGCTGGCGCTGATGCGGCGGCGTCGGGCGCCACGGCTGGGGCTGCGGCTGCGGCGGACACGAGCATGGCTCTGGATGCGGAACTGTTGCCGACCC
>JBKGZF010000261.1:0-4169 GCA_046545715.1 Nitriliruptoraceae bacterium
CGGGCCGATCTCGGCGGCCACCTCGACGACGACATCGGCGGGGAACCCACCGCGGCGGGCGTGCTCGCGGATCGTCTCGACGTCCGCGGTGTCGTGGACGCAGTAGATCTTGTCCCCGGCGACGTAGCTGCGGAGCCAGGTGTAGGGGACGCCGAGGTCGGCGACGACCTGGTTGGACTTGGTTGCGATGTCGCGCAACTGCTCCGGACCGAGGTCGCTGGCCCCGGGGACGTTACGTTCGATCAGGTAGGTAGGCATGTCCGCTCCTTCTCGCGGTGGTCGGAGCTGCGCCCGACCACGTGGTCTGCTGCGACGCCGGCGGGCCCGACGTCCAGCAGCAGCCTGCGCTTCAAGGGGGTCGCAGCGCATCGGGTGCCGCTGCCTACATCTGCCTCGGGACCGCCCTATCTGCGCGGGCCTGGTATCGGGCGGCGCTTCACGAGCCGATGAGGCCGCGCTCCCGGGCGAGGCGGGCGGCCTCCCGGCGGTCGGAGACCTCGAGCTTGTCCAGGATCGCCGACACGTGGTGGCCCACCGTCTTGGGTGAGATGTGCAGCGCCGAGCCGATCTCGGTGTTGGTCCGTCCATCACCGAGGTGCGCGAGCACCTCCAGCTGCCGGCCGGTCAAGCCCGCCGGGTTGTCCACCGTCGCCCGCGAGGGACGCCGAGGCAGATCGTGTACGCCCATCTCCCGCAGCTTCGCCGCCAGCCGGTCAGCCATCGGTGCCGCCCCCAGCCAGCCCAGGATCGTCAGCGCACGCCGCAGCTCCTGCGGATCGTCCCCGTCGGCCAGCGCCCCCGCCACCTCGTAGGGGCAGCCGATCCGTTCCCACGTCTCGGCTGCTGCTCGCCAGTCCCCGGCGATCTGCAACGCGAAGGGCTGCGCTGCACCCTCCGGTGGAAGCTGCAGCTCGCCGGCACGCCACAGCCAGAACCCCAGCTCCCCGACCGGCCACGCCTGCTCGAGACGGACGGCGAGCTCGAAGGTGTCCGCGACCAGCCCGGGGATGTCCTCGGGCTGACCAGCCAGCCACGCGGCCTCTGCACGGCCCGCGGCTGCGGGCCACAGCCGCTGGAGATCGCCGGTCGTGACGGCGAGGTCCCAGGCCTCGGTCAGCGGCTCCTCCGCGCCGGTGTCACCACGGCGGACGCGCAGACGACCGAGGGCGGTCAACGCCACGATGCGTGTGGGTGCGTGCTGGCTTGGACGGCCCGCGGCGTCGGTGGCCAGCTCGTCCGCCTCGGTCCAGCGCCCCAGCTCGAAGCACGTTCGGGCGAGCCATGCCAGGCAGTAGTCCCCGTGGATGTCCAGGTCGTGCTCGGCACACCAGCGGATCGCCTCACGGAGCCAGTGTTCGGTGATGTCGTAGCGGCGCACTTCGCCACTGCCGGACCCCAGCATCCGCAGGACGACGCCGACGATGGTGTCGTCGCCCGACCGATGGGCGGCGTCGAGCGCTTGCGCGAGCGTCTGCTCGGCCTGGTCGGGGTCCACGAACCACTGCGCCGCGCCCACGATGTTGCGCGCACGTGCGAGCAGTGCGATGTCGTGATGATCCTCGGCGATGGACACCGCCCGCTGCCCGAGCTCGATGGCCGGGGGGATCTGGCGGGCCAGCATGTGCAGGTGCGCGCTGTAGGTGTAGGCGGTCGCCAACGCCAGGCTGGGCGGTCGGGACTCGAGCAGTCCGACGGCGTCCTCGACGGACGTGCGGGCCTCCTCGTTGCGTCCCAGACCCCAGAGCGCGTAGGCCCGGCGCGCAAGGACGGCGGCCGTCCGCTCGGGATCGCCGACCTCGCGCCAGGCCGCAACCGACCCGTCGTAGGAGTCCAGCGCGGCCGCCTCGTCATCGATCGCCATGCACTCATCAGCGTGTGCTTCGAACAGCTCCGCCCGGACGTGAGGCTCGAGCCCCGCAGCATGGGCCAGCGCCCGCTCGTAGTGGGCAGCGGCCTCGCGATGAGCACCGAGCCAGCTCGCTCGCTCGCCTGCCACCGGCGCATGGGTGAGGACCGCGTCGCGGTCCCCGGCCTGTTCGGCGTGGTAGGCCAGGCGAGCAGGATCCTCCTCCGACCGCTCGCTGAGGTGCTCCAGCACCGCCGCATGGAGCCCGGGCCGCCGCGTGTCGGAGATCGAGTCCTCGACGGCGAGCCGGGCCAGCTCGTGGCGGAACCGCAGCGACGGGCCCGTGGCCAGAAGCAGTCCGGCCCGGACACACTCCTCGATCGCGTCGGTGTCACCCGCGCCCACCGTGCGCACCAGATCGACCTCGGCACGATCCGGGACCACCGCGGCCGCCTCCAGCACCGACCGTGCCGAACCCGACAGCCCAGCCGCCCGAGCCAGCACCGCGTCGCTGACCGTGTCTGGCACCTCGCCCGTAACACCCGCCAGCATCTCGGTCACGAAGAACGGGTTGCCGCCCGTCACTCGGTATACCTGCCGGCCGTCGGCGTTGCGCGTCGCGGCGAGATCGGCCACCGCGGAAGGCGACAAGCGTGAGAGGGTCAGGCGACGCGCCACAGCGAGCGTGGCCACACTGCCGAGCATCTGCCGTAGCGGATGGTCGCCACCGACCTCGTCGTCGCGGTAGGTCACCACCACCAACGCGTTCACGTCGACCACGCGCCGCGCGATGAACACCAACAGATCCCGGGTCGCCTCATCCGCCCAGTGGACGTCCTCGAACACCGCGATCGTCGGCTGCAACGGCCACGACAACGCCTCGAGGAATCCGGAGAACCGCTCGTGACGGGACGCGTTGCTGGCCATCAGCGATGACAGCTCCCCACGCGCCACCCGGGCGATGTCGTACAACGGCCCCAAGGGGCGCGGTGTGCTCAGCGCGTCGCAGGCGCCCCACCACACCCGGGCCTCGTCAGCATGCTGGTCGCAGAACGCTTGGGCCAGCGAAGTCTTGCCGACCCCCGCCTCACCCGCCACCAGCGCCAACCGACCCGCGCCGGCCCTGGCCTCCCCCAACCACGACCCGAGGGCGGCCAGGGCTTCGTCGCGCTCCACCAACTCCACACCCGAAGGGTAATGTGGCGCTTCGGGAATTGGTGGGGTGCGCCGAGCGGGTCGTCCCACGACCACCGCGAGAAGCCCCGAGGCGGTGATGGGGAGGTCGGCCCTCGAGCGTCACACGATCCTCGGTGGGCACCAGCAGGCCGACGAGCAGGACGCCGAGCCGGAGGGCCTCAGATGCCGCCGAGCCCGAGGATGACGACGGCGAGCGCGACGCCGGTCAGGACGATGGCCACCGACCATAGTGGGATTCGGTGCAGGAGGAGGTGGGCCGCCAGCGGGGGCGCGGCGAGCGCGGCCAGGCCCGTCAGACCCAGCAGCGCGAGGTAGCCGGCTCGGGGACCGTCGCGGGGTGCCGTGAACGAGTTCGCCTCGAAGGTGACCGCCAGGCCGACACCGACGAGGACGCCCCCGGCGGCCAGGCTCAGCGCCGCCACGGCCGCGGCGCGCCAGCCGCTCGGCCGCCTTCCGGAATCACGCAGGCGCTCGCCGCTCATCTCCGCTCTCCGTCCAAGCGGATGTCCTGGCATGCGGAGAAGGGCTGCTCGTCCGGGAGCGTCCCATGCTGACAGACGGTGCCGTCCGTCTCCGCTAGGTCGGCCTCGTGGGTGTCGAAGAACAACCGCAGATCGTCTCGCCCGTCGCCGTCCAGGTCGGTCACCACGCTGCGCTCCACCCGCGCGCCCCCGGGCCCGAACCGAAGGCTGTCGAGCGCGACCTCGGTCGCGTCGAACTCCTCGGACGAGAGCAGCCCCGTCGGCGTGACACCGCGCGAGTCGGGATCGACCACCAGCGGGCGGTCCGATCCGGCGGCCAGCACGATGGAGACGTCATCGAACGCCGTCGCCCCGTCGTCGGTGACCACGAGCGTCACGCCCCCACGCTGTCCCCCGCTGTCCCCGTCCCCAGTCGGTGCGAAACAGCGAGTCAAACAAGAGTCGGTGGTCGCGTCAACAGGGAGCATCCGACGGCCCTGGCCGGTGCGACGGCGCCGAGCTCGGCGTTCGGCTTGACGTGTGGCCGGGGCTACTTGCAGCCGTGCCCGTCCTGGTCGCCGTCCAGGCCGTGCGGGTCGCCGTGGCCGTGGTCGACGCGCGCACCGTCGGGGTAGTGCTGGAGGATGTCGGGACAGTTGAGATCG
>JBKGZF010000262.1:0-4148 GCA_046545715.1 Nitriliruptoraceae bacterium
GTTCCACGCCGACGGCACGCTGGTCACCGCGGTCGGGGTCGCGGCGTGGAACCGCGCCGGGGCGTGCGCGACCGGTTCGTCGACCGTGTCCTGGGAGGGGAACGCGGTGCTACTGCCGGCCAGGGGCGAGGAGACCGTGGGCGAGGTGCCGACGTCGGACGGCATCGGGCCATCGCCGCTCGTGCCGTCGCCGGGGGGCACCGGGCCCCCGCCGTCGGTGCCGTCGTCGAGGGGCACCGGACCGCCGCCGTTCGCGCCGTCGTCGGCGGCGGCAGGCGCCAGCTCGTCCACGAACGGTGAGACCCGGCCGGACTCGGTGATCACGTCCACGCTGGCCTGGCAGCGGGTGATCGCGACGTGGAAGACGCGGCGCTCCTCCTCGACGTCGTCGGCCAACCGGTGGGGGAACAGCCCAGCCGAAGCACCGACGACCACGACGTGGGGCCACTGCCGGCCCTTGACCTTGTGCACCGTGGCCAGGGTGACCCCTGCCGGGTCCGCGGGGACGCGCAGGCGGTCGGTGAGCCAGGACTCGAGCTCGTCGGGGCGCGGCTGGAGGTGGGCGAGCTGCTCGAGCGCGTCGAGGTCGTCGCCGTGGCTGGAGCCCTCCGGACGCGACCGCGAGGCGTCCAGGGCATCGACCGCCTCGCCGAGCCCGATCCGGCGTCGGATCAGCGTCAGGCAGGCTTGGGTGTCGGCGCCCGCGGTGATCGCGGCCTCCAGGGCGCGCAGATCGTCGAGGTAGTCGGTGAAGCGCTCGCGGTGGGTCTCGCCCAGCACGTCGGCGACCTGCTCCAGGCTGCGCAGCGTGAGCCGGCCGCGCGGCAGCAGCGGCAGCACGGCGGACTTGACCTTGCGGGCGGGGCGGTTGAGGGTCTCGAGCAGGTCGTCGCGGCGGATGCGCTCGAGGTCGAGGCCGAGCCGCAGGTAGGCCAGCGCCGTGCGGATGCCGGTGCGCTTGAGCAC
This sequence comes from Nitriliruptoraceae bacterium, assembly GCA_046545715.1. Taxonomy (GTDB): domain Bacteria; phylum Actinomycetota; class Nitriliruptoria; order Nitriliruptorales; family Nitriliruptoraceae; genus SKTG01. The sequence continues at coordinate 967 of JBKGZF010000262.1, forward strand.
GGCGGCTTCCAGCGGGGCGGTGTGGCCGATGCCGGACTCGGTGAGGGCAACCTGGACCGGCAGCAGCGCGCTGGTGACCCGGGCGAGCACCGCGATCGCGGCGGGCGGCGCGCCGGCGTCCAGGTGCTCGCGGATGCGCGCGACCGTCCGCGCGGCGGCGTCACCGGCCTCGACCCGGTGGATGGTCAGCGCGCCCGGGTCCGCGCTCACGGTGCCACCTCGACGTCGCCGTCGTCGCCAGCCGGAACGGGGGAGGCGCCGTCCACGCGGCTGCGGGCGCTGCGGATCGTCTTGGGCACCCGCAGCCGGTTGTGGCCGAGCAGGTGGACCGCGGCCTCGACCACCGCGGGCGGGCAGCGGTAGTTGACCTCCAGCGCATGCGAGGAGGCGGCGGGGAACCACCGGTCGATGTCGACGAGGTAGCGCGGTGAGGCCCCCGCGTAGCTGTAGATGGTCTGATCGTCGTCGCCGACCGCGAACACCTGGGCGGACGGGCCGGCGACCAGCCGCACCAGCAGCAGGAAGGCGGGGGTGAGGTCCTGGAACTCGTCGACCAGCAGGTGGGTGCCGGCGCGCTGGGCGGTGCGGCGCAGCTCGGGGCGGGTCAGCAGCAGCTCGATCGCGCGGTAGACCTGCTCGTCGAAGTCCAGCAGCTTGCGGTCGGCGAGCAGCCGCCGGTAGCGGGGCAGCAGGTCGGCGAGCCCGTCGACGTCGCCCCGGGCCGCCTCGACCTCCTGTGGGTCGCGCAGCCCCAACCGCACCTCGGCGAGCGCGTCGAGGTAGGGCTGGTAGGGGTCGTGGTTGGGGATGCGCGCGACGGTGATGAGCTCGGCGAGCAGGCTGCGGACCTCGCGCTCCTGGATCACCTCGCGGCGCTCGTCCAATGAGCAGATCCACAGCGCCAGCGAGTGCAGCGTCCGGATCGAGGCGCGCAGATCCTCAGTGCGCTCGCGCAGCTCGGCGGCCGCCCGGGTGTTGTAGGCGACCGCGGTGACCAGCTCCGGCTCCACGTGACGGTCGCGCAGCAGGTGGCGTAGCCGGGCGGTGAGCACGCGCGTCTTGCCCGACCCGGCCGGCGCGATCACCCGCGCCGGGCCGGACGCGTGGCACACCGCGGCGAGCTGGTCGGGGGCGAGCAGCTCGGTGGGATCGGTCGCACCCTGGACCGTGAGCCGGCCTAGGGCGACCGATTCGCGGTGGACGAGCGGATGGGCCTCACCGTCGGGCAGCGGCCGCGGTAGGCGTCCCCGGGGGCCGCCGTCGACCCAGGCGGCACGGCCGTCGGGCAGGCGCACGTCGCCGTGGTCGCCGGGGGTCGCACCACCTCGACGCATGGCCAGCACCCCGTGCCACCAGCGCGGCTGCTGCTCATCGCGTAGGTCGTAGCTGTTGGCCCAGGTCATGAAGTGCAGGCGCTCGCGGTCGAGCTGCACGTCCGGGCCGAGCGCGTAGGGCGGGTCGTCGAGGAGCTCGGGCTTACGGGCCGCGTCGTTGTCGACGGCGAGCTCGATCACCGTGGGAGCGCGCCGTGCCCACCGATCGGCGAGCACGGCCGCGGCCGCCGCGGGCTCGGCGAGCACCGCGTCGTCGATGGTGATCCGCGGTGCGCCACGCCAGGGCTGGGGCGTGGGCTGTCCCGGTCCGATCACCACGCTGCGACCGAGCACGGCCGGACCCGGCAGGCGGGAGGTGTGGGGTGCGGCGGAGGGTGGCGGCATGCCGCGGCAGGCTAGGGGCTCAGCATGACCTCACCGCCGAGCGGCCGTGTGGAGCTGGGGACCTCGGCCGGCGGGTGCGCCGGGACCTCGGCGTCAGGCCTCGGTGTCAGGCCTCGGCGTCAGACCTCGGCGACCTCGTAGCCGGCCTCGTGGATCGCGGCGTGGATCTCGGGCTCACCGGCCGTGCCCTCGACGGTCACGGTGCGCTGCTCGACGTCGACCTCGACCGAGGTGACGCCCTCGAGCTGGCCGACCTCGCTCTCGATCGCCGACTTGCAGTGCCCGCAGGAGATGTCGGGCACCTGGTAGGTGCGGGGCATGGTGGTCATCGTCTGCTCCTCGCGGTCGCGGGATGGGGACGGGACAGGGTGCGTGCTCCGGGCCGCGCGCATCGGTGTACGGGGTGTCAGTTCTTGATCAGCCGGTGGATCACCGAGAGCGCTTCGTCGACCTTCTCGTCGGCGGCGTCGGGACCGTCCTCGATCGCGCCGCGCACGCAGTGGCGGACGTGGTCGTCGAGCATGGTGGTGGCCACGCCCTGCAGGGCCCGCGTCGCCGAGGAGATCTGCGTCAGCACGTCGATGCAGTAGCGGTCCTCCTCGATCATGCGCTGCAGGCCACGTACCTGGCCCTCGATGCGTCGCAGCCGGCCGAGGAGCTCCTCCTCGCGACCGCTGTAGCCCTGCACGTCGACCTCCTGGGAGCGCTCGACCCTCCGGCCGCAGCGTACCGCCCAGGATAGCCCAGGGGGGTACTCCTATCAGGCCCGTCGGGCGCCCAGACGGACGCTCGGAGCCGGGGTGTCCCGCTCGACCCTCGCACGATCCGGGTCGCCGCCGGCCGCACGAGCGGTCAGACTGGTGGGCACGCACCCAGCCGGAGCCACCGTGATGTCCGCGCCACCCACCACCGCCACGGCCATCGACGCCCGCACCGCGGCGGCCTGGCAGCGCGACTACGACCGCATCGCGCGCGCGATCGCGTGGCTGGACGCCCACCAGCACGAGCAGCCCCGGCTCGGTGAGCTCGCCGCGGCCCTCCACCTCTCGCCCGGGCACCTGCAGCGCACCTTCACCCGCTTCGCGGGCACGAGCCCCTCGCGCTTCCTGCGGTGGCTGTCGGCCGCTGCGGCCCGTGAGCTGCTCGAGCAGCGTGCGACCGTGCTGGATGCCACGAGCCGGACGGGTGTGTCGTCGGGCGGCCGGCTCCACGACCTGCTCGTCACCATCGATGCGGTCACCCCCGGCGACATCGGCCGCGGTGGCGAGGGCCTGACGATCCGCACCGCGGTGCATCCCACGCCGCTCGGTCCCGCGGCCGTGGCCGTCACCGAGCGTGGCGTGCTGTCGCTGAGCTTCCCCGACCCCCCGGCCCACGCCGGCAGCCGGCCAGCCGCCGCGACCGAGGCCTCGCCAGGCACCTCGGAGGGCGTCCGGGAGGGTCCCCGCGGTGACGGCTGGGACC
>JBKGZF010000263.1:0-4141 GCA_046545715.1 Nitriliruptoraceae bacterium
GGGTACGGGCCAGCGCACGCCGGAGGAATACCACCGCAGCCGGCCTCGTTAGGCTCGCAGAGAGGCAACCGGGGCCCAGCCCCGTGACACGTCCTGCTCGCGGCCTCCTTGAGAGACCTGCCACGCACGCTCGATCCACGACCTTCCTTCGATCCACCCCCTTCGATGCACCCAGGAGCGATCCATGTCGTTCGTCACCGTGCCCGAGACGACCACGGGCGAGGTGGACCCGACCGCCAGGACCCACGACGTGGTCATCATCGGCTCGGGCCCAGCCGGGCTGACCGCCGCGATCTACGCCGCACGCGCCAACCTCGAGCCGCTGATGGTCGAGGGCGTCGTCGACGGCGGACCCACCGGGGGTCAGCTCACCTTGACCACCGACGTCGAGAACTTCCCCGGCTTCCCCGAGGGCATCACCGGTCCCGAGCTGATCAACAACATGCGCGACCAGGCCGCCCGCTTCGGCACCGACTTCGTCACCGAGGACGTCGTCGCGACCAACCTCTCTGCGACCCCGATCCAGCTTCAGACCGCCTCGGGCAAGACCATCCTGACCCGCTCGCTGATCATCGCGACCGGCGCCAAGCCGCGACGGCTCGAGGTCCCCGGCGAGGACGAGCTGTGGGGTGGCGGCGTCTCCGCGTGCGCGACCTGCGACGGCTTCTTCTTCCGCGACCGACACGTGGTCGTCGTCGGCGGTGGTGACACCGCGATGGAGGAGGCCACCTTCCTGACCAAGTTCGCCTCGAAGGTCACCGTCGTGCACCGTCGCGACGAGCTGCGTGCCTCGGCGATCATGCAGGAGCGCGCGTTCAAGAACGACCGGATCGAGTTCGTCTTCGATGCGACCGTGGCCGAGATCCACGGCGAGCAGGGTCTGGTCACCGCGGTCACGCTCGAGGACACCAAGACCGGCGAGACCCGGCAGCTCGAGACCGACGGCGTGTTCCTGGCGATCGGCCACATCCCCAACACCTGGCTGTTCGAGGGGCAGCTCGACGCCGACGAGGAGGGTTACCTGCTCGTCGACGAGCCCTCGACCGCGACCAACCAGCCCGGCGTCTTCGCGTGCGGCGACGTCATCGATCACGTCTACCGTCAGGCCGTCACCGCGGCCGGCACCGGCTCCAAGGCCGCGATCGACGCCGAGCGGTGGCTCGCCGGCGGCGGCGGCCAGACCGCACGTGAGCCGGACGCCGAACCCCAGGTCGCCGAGGCCTGAGCCGGGACCTGGACCGGCCCCCGAGCGCCAACCAACCCCCAACCGAGCGGAGAACCACGCATGCCCAGCAACCCCGTGACCGACAGCGACTGGGACACCGAGGTCCTCAAGTCCGACAAGCCCGTCCTCGTCGACTTCTGGGCTGAATGGTGCGGCCCGTGCAAGATGGTCTCACCGATCGTGGACGAGATCGCCGACGAGAAGGCCGACCAGCTCAAGGTCGTCAAGCTCAACGTCGACGAGAACCCCGGCACCGCCCGCGAGTACGGGATCATGTCGATCCCCACCCTCCTCGTGCTCAAGGACGGCCAGCCCGAGAAGCGCATCGTCGGCGCCAAGGGCAAGCAGCAGCTGCTCGCCGACCTCTCCGACTACGTCGGCTGACGCTCCCGCCGTCGGCCAGGACGCGCCCCGGGTGGCCACCCGGGGCGCGTCGGCGTCGGATCGGATCCTGACCCACACCGATCCCCACGACCGCTCTCCTTCCGGAGCCAGAAGTGGACACCGCGACCATCTACGAGCTGATCGGCTACGCCGCGTCGGCGCTGATCGTCGTGAGCCTGCTGATGGCCTCGGTGGTCAAGCTGCGGGTCGTCAACCTGATCGGGGCGCTGGTCTTCACCGCCTACGGGCTGTTGGTCGGCGCCTTCCCCGTCGCGCTCGCCAACGCCGCGATCATCGTGATCGACGTCTACCACCTGGTGCGGCTCGCACGCCAGCGCGCCGCCGGCTACTTCGAGGCCGTCGAGGTGGCACCGGACGACGCGTTGCTGCGCCGCTTCATCAGCTTCCACCTCGACGACGTGCGCCGCTCCCAGCCGGACGCGCCCGAGCCACGCGACGACCACCTCGCCTGGTTCGTGCTGCGTGACGCGGTCCCCGTCGGCGCGGTGCTGGCGACGCGCCCGGTCGACGGCGTCGCCACGATCGAGCTCGACTACGTCACCCCGGCCCACCGCGACATGCGTGCGGGCAGCGCGTTCTTCACCGACCCCGCGCCGTTCGCCGCACACGGGATCACCACGGTGGTCACCACCGCCCCCACCGAGGTGCACCGCCGCTACCTCGAGCGTGTCGGCTTCCGCGCCGAGGACGGGCGCTACGTGCGGGAGGTCGCCTCGGATCACCACGAGGCCGAGCGCTGACCAACGCCCACGGCACCGTCGCCGAGCACGCGCATCGGCCAGCGTGACCACGCACGGCGCCTACCCTCCACGACGGTGGAGATCATCCGACGTGGCCAGGTAGGTGCCGAGGTCAGCGACGTCCAGCGTCGCCTCGGCCACGTCGGGCTGTGCGCCGACGCCGACCCCGGCGTGTTCGACGCCGCGACCGAGGCCGCGGTCCGTGCCTTCCAACAGCACCGGGGCCTGCGCGCCGATGGCATCGTCGGACGCGAGACCTGGTATGAGCTCGTCGGCGCCTCCTACCGGCTCGGTGACCGGATCCTCTACCTCACCCGACCGCTGCTGCATGGTGATGACGTCCGCGACCTGCAGCGACGGCTGAACCGGCTCGGGTTCGACGCCGGCTACGACGACGGGCTCTACGGCCCCCAGACCAGCGACGCCGTCCGCGAGTTCCAGCTCAACGCGGGGCTGATCGTCGACGGCATCGCCGGCACGACCACGGTGGACGCGCTGCTGCGCTACCACCGTCAGCACCAGGAGCACTCCGCCGCCGCGGTGCGCGAACGCGAGCAACTGCGGCGACCGGCACGGCTGAGCGTCGCCGGTGCCAGGATCATGGTCGATCCCGGCCGCGGCCCCGACGACCCCGGGCTCACCGGCCCTGACGGCGTCGCTGAGCACGAGATCACCTGGCGCCTGGCCACCGCCATCGAGGGCCGGCTCGCCGCGCTGGGCGCCCACGTCGTGCTCAGCCGCGGGCCGACCACCACCCCCTCGCCGGAGGAGCGGGCCACCCACGCCAACCAGGAGGACGTCGAGGCGATCCTCTCGATCCACCTCAACGGGGACGTCTCGCCCCAGGCCCACGGGGCGGCGGCCACCTACTTCGGCACCCAGGCACAGATCTCGGACCGCGGCCGGTGGCTGGCGGAGCTGTGCCTACGTGCCGTGCTCGCCGCGGCCGACACCGCCGACTGCCGTACCCACCCGGGGACGCTGACGATCCTACGGGCCTCGCGGGCACCGGCGGTCGTGATCGAGCCCGGGTTCCTCACCCACCCCGGGGAGGGGCGCCGGCTGTGCGAGCCCGCGCACCAGCAAGCCCTGGCCGATGCCCTCAGCGACGCCCTGATCCGGTTCCTGGTCGGTGAGCCGACCCCCGTCGGCTGAACCCTCAGCCGTCGCCGACCCTCGCGCGCTGACGCACCGGCGTGCCTGGGGTGATCGCGGTCACCGAGGCGTTGAGCACCGTGGCGCCGATGCCGACGGCGGCCGCTCCGGCCAGCAGTGCCCACAACGGGCCGGCGCTGTCGACCACCCACCCGGCACCGGCCGTGCCGGCAGCGACGCCGAACACCACCGAGGTCTGCAGCCACGACTGGGCCTCGACCTGGGTCCCGGCGATCGCGTTGTCGTCGAGCAGCTGGAAGGTGCAGATCATCGTGGGCGCGAGGAACATCCCCCCGACGAACAGCGCGGCACCGAAGACGACGAGGTGGGCGGTGGCGACCGAGACCAGCAGCAGCCCGCCCACCAACGCGACGACCAGGAGCCGCACCCGCTGGACCAGGGTGCCCGGCCAGGTACGTCCGCCGTAGACCAATCTGCCCAGCAGGCTCCCCGCGGCGATCGCGGCGAGCAGCACGCTGCCGATCGCCGTCGAGCGCCCCGCCGTCTCCGCGACGGCGGGAACCACCAGCTCCACCACACCGATCGCGACCGCGATGAACCCGATCGCCCCGACCAGCACGCGCACCCCCACCGACCGCAGCGCACCGCCCGGTGC
>JBKGZF010000264.1:0-4098 GCA_046545715.1 Nitriliruptoraceae bacterium
GCCACGCCGTGCGTGAGGTCGCGGCCGAGCTGCTCGAGGCGCACGGAGAGCAGCTGGTCGAGGAGCGGCCGGGTGATGAGGCCGCGGACGATGCGACCTTCGGTGGGCTGGCCGACGACGATGACGGCGGGGCCACGAGGGCCGATGTGGTTACTGCACAGGTCCCCCCGGGGGTGGCCGCGCGGGTCGGTGTGCTCGGCGTGGAGGCCATGCGTCAGCGCATCGAGGCCGTCCTGCACCGGATGGGTGTGGACTTCGACGTGTGGTACTCCGAGCGCGAGGGGCTGCACAGGACCGGCGCGATCGCTGCGACGGTGACCGAGCTGCGTGATCGTGGCGAGGCCTACGAGGCCGACGGCGCCACCTTCCTGCGCACCACCGATCACGGGGACGACAAGGACCGGGTGCTCGTACGCTCCGACGGCCGGCCCACCTACTTCGCCGCGGACTGCGCCTATCTGCGCGACAAGTGGTCGCGCGCCGACCAGCTCTACTACCTGCTCGGCGCCGATCATCACGGCTACGTGGCCCGGCTCAAGGCGGCCGCAGCCTGTCTCGGGGTGCCACCCGAGCGGGTGGAGATCCGCATCGGCCAGCTGGTCAACCTGCTGCGCGATGGCGAGCCGGTGCGCATGTCCAAGCGTGCGGGCGAGACCGTCGACCTCGACGAGGTGGTCGACGAGGTCGGCGTCGATGTCGTGCGCTACCACTTCCTGCGGCAGGGCCTCGACACCGGGCTCGACTTCGATCTGGCGGTGGTCGCACGCCAGTCGATGGAGAACCCCGTCTACTACGTGCAGTACGCCCACGCGCGGATCAACTCGCTGATCCGCACGGCTGACGAGCGGGGCTTCGACCACGGCGACCTCGCCGACGCGCCCCTCGAGCAGCTGACCCACCCGGCGGAGATCGAGCTGCTGAGCGCGATGGCCCGCCTGCCGCTGGTGGTCGCGGAGGCCGCGGAGCTGCGTGCGACCCAGCGCATGGCTCGCTACGCGGAGGAGCTCGCCGGCACCTTCCACCGCTTCTACACCGAGTGTCGGATCCTGCCGGGTGCGGAGGATGATGGCGGCGAGCGCAGCGAGGCGGAGGCCCGCGGCCGTGCCCGCTACTGGCTGGCCGTCGCTGCCAAGCAGGCGCTGGCCAACGCGCTCGGTCTGCTCCGGGTCAACGCCCCCGAACGGATGTGACCATGCCCGGCCCCTGGCCCATGACAGCCGACCGTGACCGCGACGGAGCGCTGACGATCGGCGGCGTGTCGGTGCGCGACCTCGCCCGTGAGCACGGCACCCCGCTGTGGGTCGTGGACGAGGCGGATCTGCGCGAGCGGTGTCGCCGCTACCTCGACGGCTTCCCGGGGGTGGAGATCGCCTACGCGTCCAAGGCCTGGTGCACCATCGGCATCCTCCAGCTCGTCGCCGAGCAGGGCCTGCTGATCGACGTCGCCTCGGGCGGCGAGCTGCACACCGCGTTGGCCGCCGGGGTCGATCCCGACCGGTTGATCCTCCACGGCAACAACAAGTCGGTGAGCGAGCTGGAGCGGGCACTGGAGGTCGGGGTCGGCCGCATCGTGGTCGACTCGTTCGACGAGCTCGAGCGGCTGGAGTCGCTGGCGGCGACGCGCGACGGGTCCGTGCCGGTGTGGCTGCGCATCACCCCCGGCATCGACGCGCACACCCACGAGTACGTGCGCACCGGCCACGACGACTCGAAGTTCGGGTTCGCGCTCTCGCTCGGGCTGGCCGATGAGGCGTTCGAGCGGTCGTTGGAGCTCGAGCACCTCGAGGTCGTCGGTGTGCACGCCCACATCGGCTCGCAGATCTTCGGCACCGACCCGTTCATCGCCAACGCCGAGGTCCTGCTCGACCTGCTCGCCCGTTGGCGGGACGAGCACGGGATCACCCTCGGCGAGGTCAACCTCGGCGGCGGCATGGGCATCCGCTATACCCACGAGGACCACCCGGTCGAGGTGGGCCGGTACGGCCGAACCGTGCTCGAGGTCGTCGACGAGCGTTGTGCCGCGCTCGATCTGCCCCGCCCACGGTTGGTGGTGGAGCCGGGGCGTGCGATCGTCGGGCCCTCCACGCTGACCCTCTACGAGGTCGGCACGGTCAAGCCTCTGCCCGGCCTGTCGACGTGGGTGAGCGTCGACGGCGGGATGAGCGACAACATCCGGCCGGCCCTCTACGACGCGGAGCACGAGGTCATGCTCGCCGGCCGCAGTTCCGAGGCCGAGCCCGTCGCCGTCACGGTGGTCGGCAAGCACTGCGAGTCCGGCGATCTCGTCCGCGAGCATGCGCCACTGCCCGGTGACCTTGCGGTGGGCGACCTGCTGGGGGTCGCTGCGACCGGTGCCTACACGGCGTCGATGGCCTCCAACTACAACCAGCTGCCACGCCCTGCCGCGGTGCTGGTCGGCGACGAGGGCGTCCGTCCGCTGCTGCGTCGGCAGACCGACGAGGACCTGCTGCGGTTCGACGTGCCTCTGCGATGAGCGTGACGGGCGGTCGTGACGATGGCGGCGCCGCGAGCACGCCGTCGGTCCAGCGCGTCGACGATCGGCTCGGCCTGGCGGTGCGGCGGGTGACCCTCGGTCCTCGGACCCTGGTCACCTACGCCCGCGACCACGTCACCGTGCGCACGCCGTCGCGGCCGGACCTCCGCGACGGCAACACCATCGACCTGGTCGCGCCGCCGGCTGCGGATGACCTCGAACGCTGGGTGTCGCGGTTCCGCGAGACGGTCGGTGCCCTCGGGGCACCCCACGTTCAGCTGCGGTGGGAGACCTCGCTGGCCCCAGACGCGCCCGCGCAGCCGCCGGCCGAGGATCCGCACCTGGCCCCGGCGGTGGGCGCCCTCGGCATGCAGCTCTCGGCGACGTCGGTGCTGCTGCTCGACGCGCTGGATCCACCCGACCACCGGCCGCCGGCGGAGCTGGTCCCGGTCGCACCGCCGGCGACGGAACCGGCTGGTGCGATCGACCGTCGCTGGTACGCGGCGACCGTCCTCTACCGCTACCTCGACGGCGAGACGCCGGACGACTGGCGTGACCGTGACACCTCCTTCGTCGAGTGGTCGGTCGAGCAGCAACGCGAGCTGGCGGTGGCCGGTCGGTGCCAGGTGTGGCTGGCGATGCGACATGGTGCTCCGGTCGCGCGGCTGACGGTCATGCACGACCGCCAGGGGCTGGCGGCGGTCGAGGACGTCGTCACCCATCCGGTGCACCGGCGACACGGCATCGCAGCCGCGCTCATCGCCACGGCGGCGTCCACGCACCTCGAGGTGCACCCCGGCAGCCGGATCGGTGTGGCGACACAGCCCGGGAGCGCAGCCGAGCGGCTCTGCCGTCGGCTCGGGTTCCGGCCGCATGCCACGGTCTGGACGGCCTACAGCGCCGGGTAGCTCCACCGCGCCGATGATCGAGCGCTGAGGTCGGGCACACGGTGACCGGCGGCGGGCAAGCTCGACGATCAGAAGGGCAGCGTCGGATCCGGGGGTGGTGGCCGCCAGGTGTCGGGGACGTGGTCGACCTCGAGGCCACTTCGACGATGACGCCAGCGGCGGGTGCCGTTGGCTGCCCCTACCGCGTCCCACCCATCGCGCTCGCGTGCGTGGTTGTCGGTGGCGCACAGCGGAGAGAGGTTGGCCACATCGGTCGATCCTCCGTCCTGCCAGCGCTGGGCGTGGTCGAGCTGGCAGCGACGCGCAGCGACCTGGCAGCCCGGGGCGGCGCAGTTCGCGTCACGGGCCAGCACCGCGTCGCGCAGCCAGCCGGGCGGTACGCGCGTGCGCCGTCCGACGCCGAGCACCTCGCCGAGCCCGTCCACCAGGATCGTGCGCAGGTCGGCGCCTCCCGCGGCGACCAGCTCGCGGCTGGCTCGGGCCGAGAGCCGCAGGCGTCCGCCGGTCAGCGTGGTGAGCAGCTCACCGGGTACGTCGCCGCCCAGCAGCGAGGCGTACGGCAGCCGCAGCAGCAGGGTCGGCCGTGGCCGACCGTCACCGGTGGGCGAGCCCGCTGGTGGTGCGTCGGCGGGTGGTGACCCCGGTTCGGCCGGCGGACCCGGCTCGGCAGGGGTGCTCGGCGAGGACAGCGCTGCA
>JBKGZF010000265.1:0-4082 GCA_046545715.1 Nitriliruptoraceae bacterium
ATCACCGGGTGATAACCGCCGCAGGCGGTAGGAACACACGGGTGTTTGTTGTCGGTGGCTGACAGGCTGCACCGGCCGAGCTTGCTCGAGTCGCGACCGAACCCGGCCAGCCCGCCCCCGGAGAACTGGGGCACGTCCCGGTGTCCGTCGGCCAGGTGTTGTCCTGTGGGCGCGCTCGCTCCCGAGATTGGGATATCGTCCAGTTTCGATCCCGTCCGCTGAGGACGCGGCTATGCCGGCGGGGGCTGCACCCCGATGTCGACGCGCAGGACGGACAGCCCGTAGGTGCGTGCCGCCTCGACCAGTTCCTCGTGTGTCGGCTGGAGCTCGACGTTGATCCGGATCCCGAGCCGCTGGCCGGCACGCTTCCAGCCGACCTTACGGATCAGGTCGTCATACACAGCGGCGACGCGGTCAGGATTCTCATCGAGCGTGGCGGTACCGGTGCGCAACTCGCCGCGGAACCGCACGGCGACCGGGCGACCGCCACGGAAGTTGACGCGCCAGCCGGCGTTCGTGAGCACGCTAGGCCCGCCCCTCCCGAACCCGCAGAGCCTTCCACACGGGAACGTCCTGCCGCCGTTGGACTGTTGACGCGACGCGAGCGGTCGTGCCGGAGCTGCACGTCGACGGCACTTCGCCGCACTCGAAGGCGCCAGGGCAAGCGACACCCGTGATCCTCTATCCGTGCGGGACCAGTTCCCTCGAGCTCGGATGGCCTCGGCGGGTCCGGAGGCGGGCTGAACGTGGCCTACCGCTGGAGCCCTTTGCTGCGATGGCTCCGGTGGGGATGGCTATCGGGGTGGTGAGGTCCACGGTGCGTAGATCGCCTTCACCATCGCCAGATGACAGTGGGCAATCAGCCTTCACCGCCGGGTGGGCTGTCGTCTCGTAGGCTGGCCGTGATGTGAACGGGGAGACATGAAGTCATTAGCGGCTCTGCAACTGTCGCGCATCGTCGTGCTGCTGCTCCTGCTTCGCGCGACCGCTGGCCCAACCGCCTCTGTGCAACGGGTCGCGGCTGGGATGGACCTCGGCGGGGTGGTGCGAACGTCGATCGTGACCTCGCTGATCAGTCTGCTGTTCGTCGTCGTGTTGCTGGTCGGCCGGCGGCGCCGCCACCCGTGGGTTGTGCTCACGTTCGAGGCGCTGATCGCGGCGGTGCTCGCCTTCGTGCCCGCTGTGCTGTGGACGCTCTGGTTCGGTGTTCGCGGATGGACCAACGCGATGGTCGAGGGACCCGTGCAGCCGCTCGCGGTCGCATGGCTCGGAGTTGTGGTCGTGCTCGGATTTCACCAGCTGCGAGATCCAGTGGACGCCAGATCCACTTCGCAGAGCTCTGTGGAAGCGGGCGGAACCTTCACCGAGAGCTGACCAAGCTCAGCAAGCAGCTGTCAGCCAGCGGGAATCCGTTGGCGGCGTCATGGACTCGAGAGGGTGCTGAAGGTGGTTGGCGGACGTTGGGCAGCTCTCGAGTGACATGCATCAAGGTTCTGCGTGACCTGATGCTTGCCTGGTGCGTGTGTAGGGCGACGACGGTGGCCTGACGGAAAGGTGGGGGGTGCCGGACGAATTCACGGCGTTCTGTGAAGCCGAGCATCCACGTCTGGTCGGGGCGCTGACCTTGTGGTGCGGGTCACGTGAGGTCGCCGAGGAGGTTGTCCAAGACGCCTTTGCGCGGGCGTATCGGGACTGGTCTCGGGTACGTGGGTTGGATCGGCCTGGGGCTTGGGTGCGGCGGGTGGCGTTCAATCTTGCCACGTCGCGGTTTCGTCGCTGGCAGGCAGAGCGGCGTGCGAACCGTCGGCACAGCGGCCGGCCCGGGCAGGTGGTCGAGCCGGTGGACACGGCGTGGGCGGTGACGGTCAGAGAGGCGCTGGGGCAGCTGACGGCGCCGCAGCGCACCGTGCTGGTGTTGCGCTACTACCTCGACCTGCCGGCCTGCGAGGTGGCCGCCATCACGGGCCGGTCCGAGTCGGCGGTGACCTCGCTTACCGCCCGGGCGCTTGGGGCGCTGCGAGACCACGTCGAGGTCGTTGAGCCCGTGCGCGGACAGGAGCCAGGCCATGAGTGACATCCGCGACCTGTTGCATCAGGCCGACGGAGGTCCTGCCGACCGGCCGGATCTTCCGAGCATTCGGCGACGGGGCCGCAGGCTGCGGGCAACCCGCATCGGTGGGCTGACGGCTGGCGTGTTGGCGGTCGTGGCCATCGCCGGTGGGGTGGCCCTCCAACTCGTCGATGGCCAGACCCCGGCGCCGCCTGTGGTCGAGCAGCCCGAGCAGGGGATCGAGGCCACCACCGCCCTCGAGGTCGCGCCGGTGGTCGAGGGCAGTTGGCCCGAGGGCGGCGCGCAGCGCGACGAGTCGGCGCTGGAGATCAGTGATGACGAGCTGATCGGCCGACTGGTCGCCACCTTGCAGGACGCGCCCACTGCCGCCCCGGATGAACTCGACCGCGAGGTGGCTGAACCGGGCTACGAGGTCGTCTTCCTCGATGATCAGGATCGGGTGCTCGAGCGGCTGGGCTACTACACCCATGTGGAGTTGTGGGGAGAGCATGAGGGCCGCTGGATCGATGGTTGGCAGCCATTGGCCGTCACCATCGAACTGCCCGTCGAGGACCTGGCCGACCGCGAGGACCCCGATGTCGTCGCCGGTGACGACAGCTGGATGGACGAGGAGGCCATGCAGGCCGACCAAGCGGAGCGTGGCGAGGGCACCTGGGTCGTCGGCTACTTCTACGGCACCGACGAAGACGCGGCCGGTCCCGACTTCGACGAGAGGCTCCTCGAGCGCTGGAAGCGCATCAGCGACGAGGAGCTCGACCTCGACCGCGAGGAGCAGCTCCGCCAAGCCCTGGCAGCGCTCGCCGGGCCGCCGCCCACCCACCTCTCCAACACCTGGGACCAGGACCACGAGCTCGCGCTGGCCACCGCCGGGACCGATGGCACCGAACTCGTCCTCGACTTCGACCGGCTGGACGCGGGTGCCAACGGCACGACCCACGCCATGGCGATGCAAGCCCAGTTCGAGACGATCGCGTTCCACTACTACCCGGAGGCCGAAACCATCTGCGTACTCGATGATGGCGAACCCGCAGCTTGGCTCCACGACATGGAGGGCTGCCCCTCCAGAGACCTGCCACAGTAGACGAGCAGACCACGGGGAGAGCGATCGCTTCGCGTGGACTTGCGCGGTGCAACGTCGCAGTTTGAACCTCTACGGTGCGAGGGAGCGGGAGGAAGCGGTCCCGACACGCGATCTGTGGCCAGGCGCGAACGTTCGTCTCGTGGGCACCCGCTGTCGCAGGGGCGGCCGCTTGGAGGCGGGTACACGAGCTGTGGTCGTCGATCCGGGGCGTCACCACATCACGTCCTTCTCGGCGGGCTACCACGTTGCCGGTGAGCGACCGCGACGGTCCGCACGTGGTGTCATGATCCGGTTGGATGACGGTTCCGAGGCGACCGTGCCGCGCCGTGCGCTGGCACTGGTGGCGCCCGATCATCCGCTGCGTCCAGAACCTGACGGGACGCTCGTCGCGTGGTGGCTTCAGCAGTTGCTGGGGTTGGGTGTCGAGGGGGTGCCGGTGGGCGCGCTGGTGCCGTCGAGCTTCCCTGCGGTGTGCCAGGTACTGCACCCCTGGCTTGTGGCCCCCGAGGGCCGATCGGTGAGCTGGCACGAGATCGCAAGGACCCATGGCTACCGCAGCGTCCGGGAACTCGATGGGACCCGGACCGACTTTGTGATCCCGCTCGTCAATGAGATCGGTGGCTCACCGACCGAGGGTGAGTTGGACGACGAGACGGCGGCCACACTTGTCGATGTCCTCAGCCAGGCCACGAACACACCGGACGACGTGCTCGTAGCGATCTGGGAGGGCTGGGGCGACGTCCCTCCACAGCGGTTTCCGGGAGCCGCCCACATCGCGACACCGGGCCGAGGCCACTTCCTGCTGCGCGGCCCACTTCGTGGCGTGCTCCAGTCGGTAGCGGCCTCACAGACCAGGCGTCTCGCGGCCGGCCTGTGGTGGCCAGCCGACCGGGCCTGGTTCGTGACCACCGAGATCGACTTCGAGTGGAC
>JBKGZF010000266.1:0-4078 GCA_046545715.1 Nitriliruptoraceae bacterium
CCCGGGCGCCGCGGCACCGAGCGGGGTCCGGCCCGGTGGCGGTGGCGGCCCGGCGTTCGCTCCGCCGCCAGGTGGCGGCGGCTGACCTGCGTTCGCGCCTCCGCCGGGTGGCGTTGGTGGCCCCGCGTTGGTGCCGCCGCCGGATGGCGGCGGCACCCCACCGGGGTGATCAGCGTCGGACACCTGCACTCCTCGTCACGTCCTGACCTCGTCCCGACTCGCTTCGACCCGGCTGGCTCCGCCGCGGCCGGGCCCGCTCACGCTCACGTCCAGCAGCGCGAGCGGGCGCGGCCGCTGCAGGGATCCTCACCGGAGGGCCAGTAGGCTGCCATCGGCGGGCCGGCCGCGTCGACCGTAGCGCCCAGGGCGCGGTCTCCGGCCGACCTCGCTCGCCCGCCGCTCGATCCCAGGGGGACCCGGTGCGTGAGCCGAACCAGGGCCTCGTCAATGACGATGCCGCGGTCCCGAGCTGGCTGTCGCGGCCCGGTGACCGGCTGGCCGTCTACGCCTCCGCCGTCGGCCTGGAGCGCTGGGCGCGGATCGCTGCGGTGGTGATCACGCCGCTGCTGCTGGCCGAACGTGGCTTCGCGGCGGCGAGCGTGCCGCTGGCCGGGCTCGCGGCCTACGTCCTGGTCACCTCGCTGCTCCCCCGCAACCGCTACCTGCGGGCCGCCGACCTGCTGGCCGCGGCTGCGCTGATCGCGGTCGCCGGCGAACAGATCGTGGCCTTCCTGCCGTTCCTGCTGGTCGCGGTCGCCGGCCCGGCCGCCCATGGGGGCCTGCCGGCCGGCATCCTCGCCGGCACCGTCCTCTCGCTGCTCGCCGTCGTCCGCCTGGCGATCGACGATGAGCTGGCCGTGACGGGCGTCGCCGGGGTCCTGCCACTGACGCTGCTGCTGATCCTCACCGGGATCACCACCGCCATCGCGGCCCAGGTGCGTCGCGACCAGGCCGTGCGTGATCGACTCACCCTGCAGCACGCCCACCGCATCCTCGGTGAGCTGCGCGACCTCAGTGCCGACCTGCCCGGTGGGCTCGACGACCGATCGATCGCCCAGGCCACCCTCGCCGAGGTGGAGCGGCTGCCGGGCGCGGCGGTGGCGATCGCCCTGGGCCCTGACCACGGCCAGTTGCGTCCCCTGGCGACGTTCGGTACCGGCGGCCGCTCCCCCCGCCCCATCTCCCACCAGGACCTCGAGCATCTGCTCGACGACCGCTGGCGTCCGCGGTCGATCGACGCCCTTCCAAGCGGGCTGCTCGAGGAGTCCGACCCCCACCTGCGATGGCTGGTCCAACCCCTGGACGAGGACTCACCCAACTACCTGCTGCTGGCTGGCTTCCGCCCACCGGAGCCCGTCGCGGCGACGCGAGGCCGCCTCGCCATGATCATCGAGGACGCCCGGATCGCCCTCGACAACGCCCGCCTGTTCGACGACACCCACCGCCTGGCACAGCACGCGGCGCGCCGCCGCGTCGCCGGCGAACTGCACGATGGTGTCGCCCAGTCGCTGACCCACCTACGCATGGAGCTCGAGCTGCTGGCCAGCGCCACCGACGACGGGGCGCAGGCCACCGAGCTCGCCCGCCTCGCGCGCGTGGCCCGCACCGCCCTCGAGGATCTACGGGGCACGATCGCCGATCTGCGCGCCCCGGGCGGTGACCTCGGCGGGATGATCGAGCGCTACCTCGACGACGTCAGGACGCCGCGCGGACCCCGCATCGAGGTGGACCGCCAGCCGGGTGTCGAGGTGTCACCCCAGCAGGCGGACCAGGCCATGCGCGCGGTGCAGGAAGCCGTGAGCAACGCCCTCCAGCATGCCGAGGCGAACACGATCGAGGTGGCCCTGCTCCGCGACGGCGAGCACGCCCATCTACGGATCCGCGACGACGGACGTGGAGGCGTCGCCGGGATGCCTCACCCGGACGCTGGGTCGGCCCAAGAAGGACGCGGGCTTGGCCTCGCCTCGCTACGCGACCGCGCCGAACGGCTCGGTGGCCGGTTGGAGATCTCCGAGCCCGACGGCGGCGGAACGCAGATCACGCTCACCTTCCCGCTCGAGCCCGACACGTCAGGTGTGTCGTCGGTGTCGTCGGATCCGGGCGGCGACGCCACCATCGGCCGAGCCGTGGCCGCCCGGGACCCCATCCCCGACCGAGGTGGCGCGACGCCACGGGAGGAGCGAAAGTGAGCTACCGCGTCGTGATCGCCGACGACCACACGCTGGTGCGCCAGAGCGTCTCGAAGGCCGCTCGCACCGAGGACGGCATCGAGGTGGTCGCCGAGGCCGCCGACGGACACGCAGCGCTGGCGGCCGTCGAGGAGCACCAGCCCGACCTGGTGGTGCTCGACATCGCGCTGCCCGGCATGGACGGGCTCGCGGTCGCCGAGCAGCTGCGAGCCGACCTCCCCGAGCTCAAGATCGTGTTCCTCTCGATGCACGACGACGACACGAGCCTGCAGCGTGCCGTCGGACTCGGGGCCAACGGCTTCGTGTCCAAGTCGGCGTCGATCGACGAGTTCGTCGAGGCCCTGCGCGCGGTGCGCGACGGTGGCTCCTACCTCAGCTCCGGTGTCGCCAGCCGCGTGATGCAGCTTGCGGCCACCCGCGACCGCGAGTCCGACGACGTCCTCACCGCCCGCGAGCGCGAGATCCTCGCGCTGCTCGCGACCGGACGCCGCCCCGGCGAGATCGCCGACGAGCTGTTCGTCTCGGTCAAGACCGTCAAGAACCACCTGACCCGGATCTACCACAAGCTCGGCGTCCAGACCGGGACCCAGGCCGTCGCTGAGGCCTACCAGCGCGGCCTCGTCCACCGTCACTAGCGGCTCACCAGCCGACACCGGCACCAGGTGCACTGACGGAGGCCGCACCGGCTAGGCCTTCACCCCTCGGGCACTCGCGAACGTCCAGCACAGCCCAACTGAGCGCGTCGTCGCAGGTCACGCACCAGGGGCGCGTCACGATCCTGCGGGGAGGTGGGGGGGGCGGGCGGCCACTGAGGTGGGGTGAGCGGCTCAGTGCTCCTCGCCGAGCCCGACCCGTGCGTGGATCAGCGGCGGCGGGGTCGCCGAGCCGTCGTCGACCGCCACAACCTGCGGCAGCTCGGCCAGCACACGCTCGGCATCCCGCTCGCTCGCCGCATGGACGCGCACCGCGACCTGGCCGTCCTCGATGTGGTCGCCGACCCGGACCAGGACCTCGAGCCCGACCGCGGGGTCGATCCGGTCCCCGGCACGTTGACGACCGGCACCGAGCAACCCCGCGAGCTCGCCGATGCGACGACACCCGAAGCTGGTGACCGTACCTGGGCGGGGCTTCCAGTCCCGTACCACCGGCGCGGTTGGGAGTACCTCCCAGGGTCGCTCTGCCACGCGGCCATCGCCGCCCTGCGCCTCGACGAATTCCCTAAAGCTTTCCAGACCAGCGCCCGAGTCGAGCAGTTCTTGCGCCCGTGCCTGCGCGGCGTCGCTGGTGACGCCGGTGAGCTCCAGGCAAGCCGCGGTCAGGGCCAGGCACAGCTCGCGCAGACGACCGTGACGCTCGCCCCGCAGGGTCTCGACGGCGACCGCGACCTCGATGGCGTTGCCGATGCCATCGCCCAGCGGCTGCGACATGTCGGTCACCAGGGCGCCGGTACGCCGGTGGCGGGTCTCCCCGATGCTCACGCACAGCTCGGCGAGCTCGACCGCCTCGTCGACCTGCTCCATGAACGCGCCGTCGCCGGTCTTGACATCGAGCAGGACGTGCTGCGCACCCCCGGCCAGCTTCTTCGACATCACGCTAGAGGCGATCAGCGCCGGATCGGCGACCGTGGCGGTGACGTCGCGCAGGGCGTAGAGCCGCTTGTCGGCCGGCACCAGGTCATGGGTCGCGGCCGAGACCGCCAGCCCGACGCGCTCGACCTGCTTGCGCACCTGCTCGGCCGAGAGGTCGACCCGCAGGCCCGGGATCGATTCGAGCTTGTCCAGCGTGCCGCCGGTGTGACCGAGCCCCCGCCCGGAGAGCTTGGCGACCTGCAGCCCCGCCGCTGCCAGCAGCGGGCCGACCACCAGGGTCGTGGTATCACCGACCCCCCC
>JBKGZF010000267.1:0-4075 GCA_046545715.1 Nitriliruptoraceae bacterium
ATCGACTCGGAGGTGTCGAGCAGCAGCGCAGCGGTGATGGCGACGTCCGCGTCGTCGAGCAGCGGCTCGACCGACAGCTCACCGATCGCCTCGCCGTTCTCGCTGACGCTGAAGGCATCGGCCTCGAGCACGTCGGGCTTCTGCGAGCCGCTGACGTTGACGGTGATCTCGGTGGCACCATCCGGCTCGAAGGAGCTGTCACGCACCGCCAGGGCCAGCTCGTCACCCTCCTGGGCGAGTGCCGGCAGGGTCACCGCGGTGACCAGCGCGGCCACCAGCAGCGCACCGAGGGCTCGCCCACGCCTCATCGACGCGCTCCGCGGCGTCCCGACTCCTCGGGCACGAACCAGTCGTTGTCGATGTGGATGCCCTGGTCGCGGATCAGGTCGGTGAGCGTCGGACGCAGCCCGGTGGCCTTGAGGTGGCCGAGCGCGCGGCCGGTCTCGGGGTCGTAGCCCATCGAGGTGTCGTAGACGAAGATGTCCTGGAGGGTGATCACGTCGCCCTCCATGCCGGTGACCTCGGCGACGTGGGTGACCCGCCGCGAGCCGTCGCGCATGCGCGACTGGTGGACGAGGAACTGGATGCCGGCGGCGATCTGCTCGCGGATCGCGCGCATGGGCAGGTCCATGCCGGCCATCAGCACCATGGTCTCCAGCCGTGAGAGCGCGTCCCGCGGGGAGTTGGCGTGCAGCGTGGTGATCGAGCCGTCGTGGCCGGTGTTCATGGCCTGGAGCATGTCCAGCGCCTCACCGCCGCGGACCTCCCCGACCACGATGCGGTCGGGACGCATGCGCAGCGAGTTGCGCACCAGGTCGCGGATGGTCACCTGGCCGCGGCCCTCGATGTTCGGCGGGCGGTACTCCAGGCGCACCACGTGCGGCTGGCCCAGGCGCAGCTCGGCAGCGTCCTCGATGGTGACGATGCGCTCGCTCTTGGGAATGAAGCTCGACAGCACGTTGAGGGTGGTGGTCTTCCCGGCGCCGGTGCCGCCGGAGACCAGGATGTTGATGCGTCCCTCCACGCACGCGGCGAGGAACTCGGCGACCTTCGGGGTCCAGGTGCCGAAGCTGACCAGATCCTCGGCGTTGAAGGCATCGGCGGAGAACTTGCGGATCGTCAGCACCGGACCGTCGAGCGAGACCGGCGGGATCACCGCGTTGACACGGGATCCATCGGGCAGACGGGCGTCCACGTAGGGCTGCGACTCGTCGAGGCGCCGGCCCACCTCGCCGACGATCTTCTCCATGACCCGGCGCAGGTGCCCTTCGTCGAGGAAGCTGACCTCGGTGCGCGTGATGCGGCCGTCGCGCTCGACGTAGACCTCGTGGGGGCCGTTGGCCATCACCTCGGTGACGGTCTCGTCGTGCAGCAGCGGCTCGAGGGGCCCGTAGCCGAGGATGTCGTCGATCGTGTCGGAGATCAGCTGCTTGCGGTCGGCGGCCGACATCGGTGTCGGTTCGTTGCGCAGCACCTCACCGAGCTTGTCGCGCACCGCCTCCTCGAGCTGCTGCTGCGACATGTTGGTGTCGTAGAGGCTCGGGCCCAGTCCCCGCAGCAGACCGAGGTGGGTGCGGCGCCGGATCGCCCGCAGCCGCTCCTCATGAGCGTCGGTGCCGTCGGTCGATTCCGGCTCCGGCGCTGGCGTGGTCGTGGCTTGCTCGGTATCGGGCTCGACCTCGTCGGTGGTGACCCCGGCGAGCCGTTCATACAGTCCCATGGCTGCTCCTGGCTAGCGGCGTCGACGGCGGCGCGAGGTCTTGGCGTCGGCACGTTGCGGGAGGACGTCGGGGAGGAGCTTGCGCAGCGCGGTGACCACCGGCGACTTCGGCCGGGAGACGGCCAGCGGGCTGCCCTGGTTGACCGAGAGGGGCACGTCGCGGCTGGAGGGGATCTCCACGTCGATGCTCGCGCCCAGCGACTTCTCCACCTCGCTGGCGCGCAGCCCGACCTTGCTGTCCGCACGGTTGAGCACGACCTTGAGCTGCTCGGGTGGGTGTCCGAGCTGGGCGAGGGTGTTGGTGGCCAGGCGCAGGTTCTTGATACTCGGCACGTCCATGGAGGCCACCAGCACGATCATGTCGCTGACGTCGATGGCTGCCAGCACCTGGTCGGTGAACAGCGCCGGGCCATCCACGATCGTCAGCGGGTGGGTGGTGCGCAGCAGCTTGAGGACGCGGGTGACGCTGTCGGCGCTGACCTGCTCGGCGAGCGAGGGCTCCATCGGGGCAGCCAGCAGCGACATCCCCGAGCGATGGGGGGTGAGGTGGCCGTCCAGCGCCTCGGCATCCAGTCGGCCCCCGAGCTGGGCGGCGTCGTAGATCGACAGCGCCGGCATCAGCTGGAGCATGATCGCGAGGTCACCCGACTGCAGGTCGAGGTCGACCAGCGCCACCCCGCCCTTGAGCTCCTCGGCGGCGAGGATGGCGAGGTTGGAGGCCACCAGCGACTTGCCGCAGCCGCCCTTGGTCGAGAACACCGTCACCAACCGGCCGGGCTGATCCTCCTCGGCCGGTGCCTGGGCCTGGCCGCGGTGGTAGGCGCTGACCTCCGAGGCGACGCGGCTGCGGGCACGCTCGATCGCCTCCTGCCACTCCCCCGGCTCGGCGTCGACTGTGAGCACGTCGTCCATGCCGGCACGCAGCGCCTCGCGCATCAGGCCGGGCTCGAGGTCGTCGCTGACCAGCAGGACGCCGACGCCCTCGTGCTGCTCCTCGAGCTTCTCGGCGAAGCGCATCGCGTCCTCGCGCACCAGCCCGGGTCCGATCACCACGATGCGCACGGGGCTCGTGTCGGCGTTGAGCGCGTCCTCGGCCTCGGAGATCGAGGACACGCCGGTCGGCTGCTCGCCAGGGCCGAGCTTGTGCGCGAAGTCCTCACGCAGCTGCGACGACGGCTCGGCTACGACGATCATTCGGTCCCCGTCCTGGTCCTAGTCATCGAAGAGGTCGTCCAGGGTGCGTCCCGGCGTCTCCTGTGGTTCTGCATCGTCAGGTAGCAACGTGAAGTAGAGGCTGGAGGTCTCGATCGCAAGTGCCAGACGCTCGGCGTCCTCGGGCTCCAGCGCGAGCGTGAGCAGGACCTGGCCCTCGGACTCCTCGACGTCCTCGTCGCCCTCCTCGGTCACCACGCGCTGGCCGGCGGCGAGCACCTGGATGTCCTGGAGAAGGTACTGGCTGCGGAACTCGGGCTCCTCCTCGACCACGGTGCCGTCGTCCTCGACCTCGGTCTCGCCCGGCGCCTCGGTGGTGGCGATCAGCGAGACCTGGTCACCGGCCTGGATGAAGCCGGCGACACCGGGTGGGATGCCGACCTGGACCGAGATCGCCTCGAAGTCCTCGGGGATGTCCAGCTCGGGCGCGTCGACCTCGTCTGGGTCGCCCCACCGCCCCAGCGAGAGCACCTCGTTCTCCAGGATCGGCGAGAGCGCGACGAGCCCCTCGAGCTGGTCCAGCGAGGTGACCGCCTGCTCGGGCACGTTGCGCTGGGGGATGCTGCCGCGCTCGATCAGCCCGGCCTCGCCCGCCTCGTTCGCGCTGATGCCCTCGGGGATCTCCTCCTGGGCGATGAACACCTCGACGAGCTCAGCGTCCTCGAAGGCGCGCTGCTCGAGCCCCTGGACGTAGCTGTAGATGGCGTACGTCGCG
This sequence comes from Nitriliruptoraceae bacterium, assembly GCA_046545715.1. Taxonomy (GTDB): domain Bacteria; phylum Actinomycetota; class Nitriliruptoria; order Nitriliruptorales; family Nitriliruptoraceae; genus SKTG01. The sequence goes on from JBKGZF010000267.1 coordinate 3,648, forward strand.
AACGCGGCCAGCAGGATCGCCAGCACGATCGCGATGACGCGCCCCGCTCCCCTCATGCGTGCCAAGCCAACCCCTCACTCTCGAGCCTGTCATCGGAAACGGACCCTATTGCATGCAGGCCCACACACCTACGAGGCCGCGACCTACGCCACAAACACCGGACCTAACGCGAGCTGACATCGGTGATCGTGAGCTCAGCATCCGTGTAGCTCTCGAAGAACTCGTCGGTCTTCGGGCCCGTATCCGGGTCGAGGATGTCGATGCTGTAGACCTTCAGCGTGACGAATTGCGGCGTTCCACCACAGCTACCACTGAATGGACCGTCGTTGATGGTCGTATTGCCGCCGCCGCTTCCGCTGCAACCCTCTAGTTCGGCCACACCGGTGCCCACGATGCGCCACCCCTGGTTCGCTCCCTGACCAACGTAG
>JBKGZF010000268.1:0-4072 GCA_046545715.1 Nitriliruptoraceae bacterium
GAGTGGAGCCCGCCGAGCAGCGGATCGACCAGGCGGTCGGTGACCTCCCGCCCGAACCGCCGGTCGAGGTAGGTGCCGACGGCGACGTCACCGTCATCCCGTTGCGCGGGCAGCAGCGGCTCGAGGCCGGCACGCAGCATCCCGCGCGGCGAGAGCACACCGGAGGTGAGCACCGGCCCCAGTCGCGACGGCCCCGCCGGGGTGAACCCCTCCGGCAGGGGCCTGAGCCCCCGGTGGGTCCAGATCCAGGTGGTCGCCTCGTTGGCGGCGACCAGCTGCTGGCTGAGCCCGAGCTCGTCGATCAGCTCCAGCGGGCCGGGCGCGGCGGTGAACACCGACTCGGCACCGACGTCGATGCGCTGGCCGGCGAGCTCGACCGCACTGAGCTGCCCGCCGACCGTCGCCGCCTGCTCGAGGACCGTTACCTGCGCACCGGCCGCCGCCAGGCGCCGCGCCGCGACCAGACCGGTGATCCCGGCCCCCACCACCGCGACCTGACGTCCGCGCGCCGCCTGGGCAGGGGCTAGCTCGGACGGGTTCATCTCGGACCGATCGGCAGCCCGGATCGCAGCGCCGGTCGTGGTCTGCACGGGCATCCTCGGATCGGCTCACAGGTGTGCGGGGTATCTGTCGCCGGTCCAGTGACCGGATCGGCCACCCGAGCGGGCAGGCAGCGATCGGGCACGCCTCGGACGCGGCCGACCGTCGGCAGGCTGGCCCCGGAGCACCCGGCACGCCTAGGGCCGATGGTCACATCCTGCCGCGCGCCCGGCCTCGGCGCCGACGAGGCGTCAGCTGCGCAGCACGTTGGCGAAGATCAGCCAGGCAAGCAGCGACTTGGCGGCGAGGCTGAGGATCACATAGGCGTACTCACCGTGGACGTAGTCGGCCCAGCGGCCCTTCTGGCGGTACTGCAGCCACATGTTCAGCCCGAACGACCAGAACAGCAGGAACTGCACCACCAGGATCACGTAGACGAAACCGGGGACCTCACCACCACCGGCAGCGGTATAGATCACGATCGTCAGCCACGGCACCAGCCCGAAGACCGTGCCCCACCAGAAGGCGCTCATGTCGGGGGCGTCGGGCGACTCGCGTCGCTCCATGATCAGCCCGAAGACGATCATCGCCGCGTTCACCGCGAAGATCGCGATCAGCGCCGCCAGGTCCCAGACGCCCACCAGCATCGCGATGAGCACGACCATCAGCGACGCGCTGACCGAGTACTCGATCCACCGCGCGTAGTTGGCCCGCTCGTCGAGGCGGCGCTCGTACCAGCCCCGCAACGGTCCGGCGGTCAGCAGGTGGTCGACGGCGGCGAGCAGCACGAACGCCGCGACCCACACCCCGACGACGACCGAGCCGACCTGCTCGGCCGGGTTGGGCTCGCCACGCAGCGCCGTCGGCACGGGATCGTCGCCGAGGAAGCTGGCGAACACCGGCAGCGCGAAGTCGTTGGTCAACGCGATGATCACGCCTGCCTGGGCGAGGTGGAGCACGCCGACGACCAGGTTGAAGCGGCGCAGCCGTGCGTACCGGGCCTCACGTCCGAGCAGATGCGTGGTGGTCATCTCGTTCCCCCGATCCGGGGCGTCGGGAGCCGACGCCGTCTGCGCCGGCCGCCCATCCGCTGGCCGCCCATCCATCCACGCTAACGGGGCCGGGGCGCCGCCTGGATGGTCGAGCTGGCCGCGCGGCGGCACCACCGCACGCCTCAGGGCCGAGGGTCACCAGCCGCCGTAGGGACGTTGGTCACAAGCTGGGGATGAAGGGCCCGGCTGGCGCACCTCGATGGTGCCCACCACCTCATCGTTGCCTAGGCTGCGGCCGGCCGCACGACCGGGCAGGACCGGTCGGGGGAGGCTGGCGGCCGCAGGTGCAGCGTTGGAGGGCCCGATGGTCACGACGTCCGACGGCACGGTCTTCATCGCGAAGGAGGACGCCCCCGGCGAACGGCGTGTCGCGGCCACCCCGGCTTCGGTCCGGCGACTGGCCAAGACCGGCGCCCAGGTGCTCGTCCAACGCGGCGCGGGCAGCGCGGCGCGGTTCTCCGATGACGACTACGAGCAGGCCGGCGCCACGGTCGTCGACGCCGACGCGATCGGTGATGCGGGCGTGGTCGCCCGGGTCTCGCCGCCGACGGTCGACTTCGCGCGCTCGCTGTCACCCGGCACGGTGCTGCTGTCGTTCACGGCCCCCCACCGCAACCTCGACACCGTCGCTGCCCTGGCCGAGGCCGGGGTCACCACGCTGTCGATGGAGCTGGTCCCGCGCGTCACCCGCGCCCAGGCGATCGACGCACTGTCCAGCCAGGCCAACGTCGCCGGCTACCGCGCCGTGCTCGAGGTCGCCTACCGCTTGGACAAGTACTTCCCGCTGTTCATGACCGCGGCGGGCACGATCCGCCCGGCACGGGTGGTGGTGCTCGGCGCCGGGGTCGCCGGCCTGCAGGCGGTGGCCACCGCCAAGCGGCTCGGTGCGATCGTGCACGTCTCCGACATCCGCGAGGCGGCGCGCGACGACGTCGCCTCGCTCGGCGCCACCTTCATCGAGGTGCCCGACGCCGAGGACGCCACCGGCGAGGGCGGCTACGCCAAGGAGGTCGGCGCCGACTTCCTCGAGCGCCAGCGGGCCGTGCTCACCGAGCACCTCAGACAGGCGCACGGGGTGATCGCCACCGCGCAGATCCCGGGCCGGCCCGCACCGGAGCTGATGACCGCAGAGATGGTCGAGGCGATGCAGCCCGGCTCGGTGGTGGTCGACCTCGCGGCCGCGGACGGCGGCAACTGCGCGCTGACCGAGCCCGGCCGGGTCGTCGAGCACCAGGACGTGCGGATCGTGCCCGGCCAGGACCTGCCCTCGTCGATGCCGGCCGAGGCCAGCGCGTTGTACGGGCTGAACATCGCCGCGTTCTGCGAGCTGCTGTTCGAGGACGGCAAGGTCGCGCTCGACCTCGAGGACGACGTGGTCGCCGGCGCCCTGCTCACCCACGACGGGGCCGTGACCGCCACCCGGATCGCCGAGATGATCGGCGGGGAGGACAGCTGATGGGTCCCTTGCTCGTGAGCGTGTACGTGTTCGTCCTCGCGGCGTTCCTCGGGTTCGAGCTGATCAACAAGGTCCCGCCGACGCTGCACACCCCGCTGATGTCGGGGGCCAACGCGATGTCTGGCATCACCCTGATCGGCTCGCTGACCCTGGTCACGGTCGCCTCGGCCTCGACCAGCGTGATCCTCGGAGTGCTCGCCCTGGTGCTTGCGACCATCAACGTGGTCGGCGGGTTCCTGGTCACCGACCGGATGCTCTCGACCTTCGGGGGTCGCTGAAGATGGCTACCGATGTGATCGCCCTGCTGGCCCTCGGCTCGATCGCGCTGTTCGTGATCGGGCTCAAGCGTCTCTCGCGCGTGCGCACCGCCCGCAGCGGCAACGCGCTGATGGCCGCGGGGATGCTGCTCGCCGTCATCATCACCCTGCTGGAGATCGGCCTGGTCGACTACCGCTGGATCATCGGCGGGCTGGTGGTCGGTGCCGTCATCGGGGTGCTGATCGTGGTGCGCGCCCGCGCCACGCAGATGCCCGAGATCGTCGCCCGCTTCAACGGCTTCGGCGGTGCCGCCTCGGCGCTGGTCGCGCTCTCGCTGTTCTGGTCTGCGGTGGTCGAGCGCTCCGGTGCCACGACAACGGCCGAGATGCTGGGGGCGGCCTCGGCCACGACGCTGGTCCTCTCGGTGCTGATCGGCAGCGTCACGCTCTCCGGCAGCATCCTGGCCGAGCTCAAGCTGCGCGGCACGATCGAGGGCACCCCACGCGTGCCGGTCCGCGCGCTGCTGATGGCGCTGCTGATCGTCGGTGGTGGCGCGCTCGGGGCCATCGCGGTGTTCGGCGTGGCCGAGCCCGCCACGGCCGCGATCCTGGTGATCGTCCTGGCGATCGCCAGCGCGGTCGCGGGGGTCGTGCTGGTGCTGCCGATCGGCGGCGCCGACATGCCGGTGGTCATCAGCCTGCTCAACTCGCTGTCGGGACTCGCGGCAGCCGCGACCGGGTTCGCGCTGAACAACGAGCTGCTGATC
>JBKGZF010000269.1:0-4070 GCA_046545715.1 Nitriliruptoraceae bacterium
AGGTGACCTCGATCACCCGACCGTAGAGCCCCACCTCGGCATCCAGCAGGTGGGTCTCGACCGTGGTGCCCGTGCCCTGGAAGGTGGGTCGCCGACCGACGTTGGTCACCGCCGGGTACCACCTGTCGTCGAGCTTCACCCGCCCGGCGTAGACGCCGTCGGCGGGCACGACCACCGAGGCGTCCACCGCGAGGTTGGCGGTCGGTACCCCGATCGTGCGCCCACGTCCGTCACCTTCGACGACCTCGCCACGCAAGGCGAAGGGGCGCCCGAGCCCACGCGCCGCAGCCTCGATCTCGCCGTCGGCGACCGCGCGCCTGATCGCGCTCGAGGACACCTGATCGCCATCGAGTGCCAACAGCCCGACCGCCTCCACCACGAAGCCGTGACGCTCACCAGCGGTGGACAGGTGGACGATGTCGCCAGCCGCCCGGTGTCCGTATCGGAAGTCGGTGCCGACCACCACCGCGGCCGCGCCCACGCCCTCGGCCAGCACCTGCGAGACGAACCCGTCAGCTGAGAGCGCGGCCAGCTCGGGTGTGAAGGCGAGGATCAGCGTCAGGTCGACACCGAGATCCGCGAGCGTCTCGAGGCGCTGCTCCAGCGACTGCAGCCGCGGCGGCTCGCTACCCGGTCGCAGCACCGCGGCAGGATGCGGGTCGAAGGTAAGCACCACCGAGCGCAGCCCGCGGCGCAGCGCGGTGTCGATGGTGCGGTGCACCAGCGTGCGGTGACCACGGTGCACACCGTCGAAGTTGCCGACGGTCACCGCCGACGGCACGGCCTCGACCTCAGCGAGCGAGCGCGCGACGTTCACGGCCCCTCCAGGTTCGCCTCGGTCACGCCAGCTCCTGCGGACGCGTCCACACCAGCTCGGCAGCCGCCTGGCCCCCCTCCTGGTCGGTGTACACACCGATCAGCTGCTCACCGTCCGACACGGGAGCGAACACCGCGAAGGGACCCGGGGCACCCTGCGCATCCAGCCGCGCACCCTCGGTGAGCCGACGCAGCAGCGCAGGGTCGGTCACCTCGACGCTCGGCAGGGCACGGCGGACCGCGTCGGCTGGATCGAGCAACAGCTGGTGCGCCTCGCCACGTTCGCCGGCGGCGGTCACCGCACCGAGCTCGACCGCCTCGTCGATCACGAACGGGCCGTTGGCCAGACGCCGCAGGCCCGCGAGGCTGCCCCCGACCCCCAACAGCTCACCGAGATCATGGGCGAGGGTCCTGACGTAGGTGCCAGGTGAGCAGGTGACCAGGAAGCTCAGCCGTGGCTGTTCGCCAGGTTCGTAGCCGTCGAGCACGATCGAATCGACGGTGATCTCACGCGGCTCACGCTCGACGTCCTCGCCGCGTCGGGCGGCCTCGTGGAGGCGCTGCCCCCCGACCTTGACCGCTGAGACCATCGGCGGCAGCTGCGGGTAGGTGCCCTGGAAGCGCATCAGCGCCTCGCACACGGTGCGCTCATCGAGGTGGCTCGCATCGGTGGTGGCGACCACCTCACCATCGGCGTCCTGCGAGGTCGTGGTCACCCCGAGTCGGACCTCGGCAGCGTAGGTCTTGCGACCAGACTGGAGGAAGCGCACCAGCTTGGTCGCTCGCCCCAGGCACAGCACGAGCACGCCGGTGGCCGCCGGGTCGAGGGTCCCGGTGTGGCCCACCCGTTGATGCCCGACCGCCCGACGCACGACGTCGACCACGTCGTGGGAGGTCATGCCGGCCGGCTTGTCCACGACCAGCACGCCGTCGTGCACCGGCCCACGAGGGCGAGGACGTCGGCCCATGCTCAGACCACCCCGCAGGCCGCGGTCGCGGCCCGGTAGCCAGCGACCGCCCGCCCGTGCCGGGACCTGACGCTCATCGCGGCCCTGCCTCCGGTCCCTCGGTGGGCTCCTCGTGGGGATCGCTGCTCGCGGCGGAGGTGTCATCCGCAACGTCACGAGATGCGTCGAGGCCGCGCAGCAGCTGTTCGACCCGAGCCGCTTGCGCGACCACCGGGTCGGGCTCGAAGCGCAGATCGGGCGTGGTGCGAAGCCCCGCACGGCGGGCCAGCATGCCCTGCAGCCGTGGCTTCGCCGCGGCCAGGCCCGCCGCGACCTCCTCGGCGTCAGGGATCCGGTCCCCGCCCGTGCGCCGCGGATCGCGGCTGACCACCGATGGATCGAGCGTCGAGTAGTAGACGGTCGCGACCTCGTGGTCCGGCGTGACATCGGCCTCGGTGATCGTGATCAGTGCCAGCCGCGGGTCGGCGACCTCGGTCTCGATCAGGTCGGCGAGCGCGGTCTGCACCCGCTTGTCGACGCGGGGGTTGCGTCGGCGAGCCACGGGGGACTCCTTCGCTGCAGCGGTCACGCGCCCGGGTTGGCCGCGTGGAGGGTGTGCGACGGTCATCGCCGGGCCACGGTAGGCACCTGCACCGACGGTCGGGGCCTCACGGTACGCGGCTGACGATGCTCCGCGTACCGCCCGGCCTCACGGCGGTGTCATCGGCCCACCATCCCCGGCATCCAGGGTGTCGGCGAGCTCCTCGACGGTGAGGACCTCGAGACGCGGATCGCGCTCGAGCACGGCGGTGACGCGCTCCAACACCCGGTCGACGCCCGTGGCCGTGGACGCGGCGATGGTGATGCCGAGCACCGCGCGCTGCCAGACGTCCTGGGCACCCACCTCGGCGACCGAGACCCCGAGCTCGTCGGTGAGCGCGGCTCGGGCACGGTTGAGCAACGCACGCTTGGCCTTGAGGCCATCAGCCCCGGGCAGGCGCAGGTCCACACGGGCTACCCCGTAGTGGACCCGCCCCCTCGAGCTGGAGCGCTCGCTGTTCATGCCGGCGGCCGGTTCAGGCGCGTTCCACCTCGACGGTCTCGAACGCCTCGAAGACGTCGCCCTCGTGGACGTCCTGGAACTTCGCCAGGCCGATGCCGCACTCGAAGCCCTCACGGACCTCGCGCACGTCGTCCTTGAAGCGGCGCAAGGAGGCGATGCGATCCTCGGCGATGACCACGCCATCGCGGATGACGCGGACCCCGGAGTCACGCTTGAGCTCGCCCTTGGTGACCATGCATCCGAAGACGAACGCCTTCGGGATCTTGAACACCTCGCGGACCTCGGCCTCGCCGGTGACCTCTTGGCGGTACTCGGGAGCCAGCAGCCCCTTGACGGCCCGCTCGATGTCCTCGATCGCCTCGTAGATGATCGAGTAGGTGCGCACATCCACACCGGAGCGGTCGATCTCGTCCCGGGCGTTGGCACCGGGACGCACGTTGAAGGCCACGATGATCGCGTCCGAGGCCTCGGCCAGCCGCACGTCCCCCTGGGTGATGGCGCCGACGCCCTTGGAGATCACACGGACCTGGACCTCGTCGAGCTCGAGCTTGACCAATGCGTCCTCGAGCGCCTCGGCCGAGCCGGACACGTCCGCCTTGATGATGACGTTGAGGGTGACCTTGTCACCGGCCTGGACCGCGGAGGTGAGCTCCTCCAGGGTGGTCGGCCGCCGCTCGGCGAGCTCCTTGCGACGCTCGCGGGCAGCACGGCGCTGGGCGACGTCACGAGCCACACGCTCGGTGCTGACCACGCGGAACTCGTCGCCAGCCTCGGGGACCTGGTTGAGGCCCAGGACCTGCACCGGGCGGGCCGGCTCGGCCTCGGTGACCTCCTGGCCGTTCTCGTCGAACATCGCCCGGATCCGCCCGTCGGCCGTGCCTGCGACCAGCACGTCCCCGCGCTTGAGGGTGCCCCCCTGCACCAGCAGCGTGGCGACCGGACCGCGTCCGCGGTCGAGGTTGGCCTCGACGACGCGCCCCCGGGCCTGCTTGTTGGGGTTGGCCTGCAGCTCGAGCAGATCGGCCTGGAGCAGCACGACCTCGAGCAGCTCGTCCAGGCCACGTCCCTTGAGGGCCGAGACCTCCACGGTCGGGACATCGCCTCCGAGCTCCTCGGCCACCAGGCCGTGCTCGGTCAGCTGGGTCTTGACACGGATCGGATCCGCGCCCTCGACGTCCATCTTGTTGACGGCGACGACGACCGGGACCTCAGCGGCCTTGGCGTGATCGATCGCCTCCTTGGTC
>JBKGZF010000270.1:0-4064 GCA_046545715.1 Nitriliruptoraceae bacterium
GCTCATGGGTGCGGTACCACGCGACGGTCCGCCGGACCGCCTCGTCGAAGCTGACGGTCGGGCGCCAGCCGAGCTCCCGGATCGACGAGCTGTCGACCGCGTAGCGCTGATCGTGACCGGGACGGTCCGCCACGTGTTCGATCATCCCCTCATCGGCGCCGACCGCGGCCAGGATCGCCTCGGTGAGCTCCCGGTTGGTGCGCCGATCGCCGGACCCCACGTTGTAGACCGCGCCGGGCTCGCCCTCGGTGAGGACGAGCCACTGGGCTGCGACGTTGTCCTCGACGTAGGTCCACTCGCGCACGTTCGAGCCGTCGCCGTAGAGGGGGACCCGACGCCCGTCGAGCAGGTTGGTGATGAACAGCGGCACGACCTTCTCGGGGTGGTGGTAGGGCCCGAAGTTGTTGGTCGTGCGCGTGACGGTGATCGGGTAGTCGTAGGTGCGCTGGTAGGAGCGGGCGAGCAGGTCGGCACCGGCCTTCGACGCGGCGTAGGGGCTGTTGGGCCGCAGCGGGTCGGTCTCCACGAACCCCTCGGGGGCCTGCGTGGAGCCGTAGACCTCGTCGGTCGAGATGTGCAGCACCCGCGGCACCGCCGCGCGTCGACAGGCGTCGAAGACGGTGCCGGCGCCGACGACGTTGGTGTCGAGGAAGGCAGCGGGTCCGTCGATCGACCGGTCGACGTGCGATTCGGCTGCGAAGTGCACCACGGCATCGACGTCCGCGACGAGCCGCTCCATCAGCTCGGCGTCGCGCACGTCGCCGTGCACGAACCGGTACCGCGGATCACCGGCGATGTCGGCGAGCGAGGCCAGGTTGCCGGCGTAGGTCAGCGCATCGAGGTTGACCACCTCCACCTCGGTGGTCGTCGCCAGCACGTAGCGCACGAAGTTGGCGCCGATGAAGCCAGCCCCACCGGTGACCAGCACCCGCATCAGCGGCCCCCCGCGATCTCGACCTGGGAGTGGTCGCCGAGCAGCAGGCGGTGGGCCGCCGGACGGCGCAGCGCGCTGGTCACCTGCACGTCACGCCCGAGCAGCGAGCCCTCCAGCCGCGGCACGTCACGGAGCACGCACCGCTCGAGCACGACCGAGTACTCGAGCTCACACCGTGTCAGCCGGCAGTCAGCAGCGATGGAGGTGAACGGGCCGACGAACACCTCCTCGAGCACCGTGCCCGCACCGATCACCGCGGGGCCACGCACCGAGGAGTTGATCAGCCGAGCGCCAGCCTCGACCACGACGTTGCCGACGACCTCCGAGCCCGCGTCCACCTCGCCGTCCACGCGGCGGCCGATGCCAGCGAGCACCGTGCGGTTGGCCTCGAGGAGGTCGTCCTTCTTGCCGGTGTCCAGCCACCAGCCCTCGAGCACCGAGGCGCGGACGGTCGCACCCTCGTCGATCAGCCGCTGGATCGCGTCGGTGATCTCCAGCTCACCGCGCCACGACGGCTCGATCCTCCGCGCGGCGTCGAGGATCGCGGGGGTGAACAGGTAGACCCCCACCAGTGCCAGGTCCGAGGGTGGCTCCGCGGGCTTCTCGACGAGGCGGTCGACCGATCCGTCCTCGCTGAGCACCGCCACCCCGAAGCGCGTGGGATCCGCGACGCGCTTGAGCAGCAGCTGCGCATCCGGGCGATCCCGCTCGAAGCACGCGACCAGCTCGGTGATGCCGCCCTCGATCAGGTTGTCGCCGAGGAACATCACGAAGTCGTCACCCGCGAGCTCGTCGGCCGCGGCCAGTGCCGCGTGCGCGAGCCCGAGGGGCTGCGGCTGCTCGACGTAGGTGACGTCGATGCCCAGGGACGAGCCGTCGCCGACGGCCGCTTCGACCTCGGAGTCGGGTCCGCTGACCACCAGCACCACCTCGCTGATGCCGGCCGCGCGGATCTGCTCCAAGCCGTAGAAGAGGATCGGCTTGTTGGCGACGGGGACCAGCTGCTTGGCGTTGGTGTGGGTGATCGGCCGCAGCCGCGTCCCCGCACCACCGGCCAGCACCAGCGCCCTCATCGTGCATCCCCGGAGGTCGACGTGGGCGTGAGCCTACGGTGCACGACGGCGGTCGGCCGCAACCTCGCTGCGGTCGGACCACGCGTAGGCTCGCGGCGCAGCGACGTCACCGGAGGTCCCCCGTGCTCGCGCGGCCCGTCCCAGGTCACGCATGAGGCGCCACGCCTGGTGGATCGTGCTGCTGGCGTCGATCCTGGCGGTGGCCACGTCACTGACGGTGTTCCTCGTGCCTCGCGACGACGCGCTCGGCGCCCCCGATTTGGTGGTCGTGCTCGGCGGCGGCGGACCGGAGCGCGCGGCGCTCGGCATGGAGCTCGCCGACCGGCTTGACGCCGACCTCGCTCTCTCCTCGACCGCTGCACTGGCGACCGTGGAGACCGAGCACCGCTGCGGGGTCGAGGTGCACTGCTTCGAGCCGGACCCACACAGCACCGCCGGTGAGGCCCGCCACGTGGACCGGCTCGTCGCCGGCACGGACCAGCAGGTGCTGGTGGTCACCAGCGACTTCCACACCAGCCGCTCGCGCCTGCTGTTCGAGCAGTGCCTGGCGGACCAGGTGGGGGTCGTGGGCGCCACGCGTGAGATGCCCTGGTACCGCGACGCCTACAACTACGCCCGTGAGGCGCTGGCGACGGTGGCCAACCTCACGTTCCAACGCGCCTGCTGAGCCCGCACGCCCGGTATCGGATCGCCGTCACGTCCCCCTACTGCAGCCCGGCTACTGCAGGTTGGATCTGGCGATCATCTCGAGGAACTGCTCGTTGGAACGTGTGGCCTGGAGCTTGTCGACCAGCAGCTGCAACGCCGCCTCGGTCTCCATGGTCGACAGCAGTCGTCGCAGCTTCCACACCACCTCGAGCTCACCCTCACTGAGCAGCAGCTCCTCACGGCGGGTCCCGGAGGCCGCGATGTCGATCGCGGGGAAGATGCGCTTCTGCTCGAGGCGACGGTCGAGGCGCAGCTCCATGTTGCCCGTGCCCTTGAACTCCTCGAAGATCACCTCGTCCATGCGCGAGCCGGTCTCGACCAGCGCCGTGGCGATGATCGTCAGCGAGCCACCCTCCTCGAGGTTGCGGGCCGCACCGAAGAAGCGCTTGGGCGGGTAGAGCGCCGCCGAATCGATGCCACCGGAGAGGATCCGACCGGAGGTCGGCACCGTGAGGTTGTAGGCCCGGCCAAGCCGGGTGATCGAGTCCAGCAGCACCACCACGTCGCGTCCCCGCTCGACCAGACGCTTGGCACGCTCGATCGTGAGCTCGGCCACCGCAGCGTGATCATCGGCGGGGCGATCGAAGGTGGAGGAGACGACCTCGCCACGGATCGAGCGCTCGAAGTCGGTGACCTCCTCCGGCCGCTCGTCGACCAACAGCACCAACACGTCGGTGTCGGGGTGGTTGGTCTCGATCGCGTTGGCGAGCTGCTTGAGCACCGTGGTCTTACCGGCCTTGGGCGGTGACACGAGCAGTCCGCGCTGACCCTTGCCGACCGGGGCCATCAGGTCGATCAACCGCATGGCCATCGGCGAGCCATCCTCGGTCTCGAGGTGGAAGCGCTCCTCGGGGAACAGCGGAGTGAGGTCGCCGAAGCGCGGGCGGCGCCGCTCGTTCGGGTCCTTGGGCAGCGGCGCGCCCTCGACGGTGTCGACGTGAGCGAGTGCCGGGAACTTGTCGCTGTTGCGGTTGCGGCGGATCGGACCGGAGATCAGATCACCCCGCCGCAGGTCGAGGCGGCGCACGAACGACTGGGAGACGTAGACGTCCTTCGGGCCAGCGAGGTAACCGGTGCAGCGCAGGAACCCGTAGCCCTCCGGCAACAGATCCAGCACACCGGTGCGCACCTCCGCGTCGCGACGCTCCTCGTCAGCCTGGCCACGACCGGAACGGCCTTGCTCGTCGTGCTGCTCGGCTGCGGCCGCCTTGCCACCCTCCGGCTTGCCGTCGCCGTTGCTCGCCGTGGCGTCGTCACCGCTGCCGGCGGATGAGGCGGCATCTGAGCTGGACGTGCCCGCGCTGGCGGTCGCGGTGTCGATGATCAGGTCGACGAGGTCGGCCTTGCGC
>JBKGZF010000271.1:0-4060 GCA_046545715.1 Nitriliruptoraceae bacterium
GGGCTTGCCGGCCGGCCCGGTGCGCCCACCCCTGGCCGATGCGTCCCCGGGGGCGGTCACGGTGGTGCTCGACGCCCTCGCCAAGGTGGAGGCGCAGCGATGACGACCAGCGATCCGGTTGAGCTCGCCTTCCTCGGTGGCCTCGGTGAGATCGGCCGCAACATGGCCACGCTCGAGGTGGACGGGCGCCTGGCGGTCATCGACGTCGGTGTGCTCTTCCCCGATGCCGAGCACCCCGGCGTCGACCTGATCCTGCCGGACTGGAGCTCGCTGACCCAGCGGCGCGACGACGTCGAGGCCGTGTTCCTCACCCACGGGCACCTCGATCACGTCGGCGCGCTGCCCTACCTGCTGCGCGACCTCGACCGCTCGCTGCCGGTCTACGGCACCCAGCTGACCATCGCCTTCTGCGAGGCGATCCTCGAGGAGTGGCCGGACCTGCCGCGACCGCGCTTCGAACGGATCGAGCCCGGGGATCGCGTCCAGCAGGGCCCCTTCGACGTCGAGGCGGTCCAGGTCTCGCACTCGATCCCCGACGGGGTCGCGCTGGCGCTGCGCACCCCGCACGGGATGATCGTCCACACCGGTGACTTCAAGCTCGATCAGAGCCCCCTCGACGGCCGCCCCACCGATCTCGCGCACTTCGCGCGGCTCGGTGACGAGCGGGTCGACCTGCTGTTGGCCGACTCGACGGGTGCCGAGACCCCGGGCCACGTGCCGGCCGAGCGCACCATCGGCGCGACCCTGCGCCAGCACATGGCCGAGGCAGAGGGCCTGGTCGTCGTCGCCTCGTTCGCCTCCCACGTCCACCGCATCCAGCAGGTGCTCGACGCCGCCGCCGGGGTCGGGCGGCGTCCGGTCTTCGTCGGCCGCTCGATGGTGCGCAACATGGCGATCGCCGGCGAGCTCGGCTACCTCGACTTCGACGAGGACCTCGCCGTCGAGCTGCGCGACGTCGACCGCTACGACCGCTCCGAGCTGGTGGTGATCTCCACCGGCTCCCAGGGCGAGCCGTTCAGCGCACTGTCGCTGATGGCCGCCGGCGACCACCGCACCCTGGAGGTCGGTGAGGGCGACCTGGTGATCCTGGCCTCGAGCCTGATCCCCGGCAACGAGCAGGCGGTGTTCCGTTCGGTGAACAACCTCTCGCGCCGAGGCTGCACGGTGATCCACAAGGGCGTCGCCCACGTCCACGTCTCCGGGCACGCCTCGGCCGAGGACCTCACCTTGTTCCACAACATCGTCGAGGCCGAGAACGTCGTCCCCGTCCACGGCGAGCACCGCCACATGCGCGCCCATGCCGGGATCGCGACCGAGACCGGCTGCCTGCCCGAGAAGGTCTGGGTCTGCGAGGACGGCGACAGCCTGCTGCTCGAGGACGGTGAGGTCACCCGCGGTCGGGGCGTGGCGACCAGCCACGTCTACATCGACGGCCTGCTCGACGACGTCGGTCCGGCCCTGCTGCGTGACCGTCGTCGGATCGGTGAGGACGGCATCTGCGTGGTGATCGTCACGATCGACACCCACGAGCGCCGCGTCGCCGGTGACACCGTGGTCACCCAGAAGGGCGTGGTCTTCCACGAGCAGGCCGACGAGCTGCTCGAGGCCGCACGCAAGGCCGTGGATGTCGAGCTCGAGGGCCTGCCCGCCGCCAAGTTCGAGGATCCAGGTGCCATCCAGCGCCACACGGTCCAGGCGCTGGGTCGCTTCTGGCGCTCGGAGACGGGTCGGCGCCCGTTCATCCTGCCGGTGGTGCAGGAGGCGTGACCGGGCCGTGGGCCGGTGGCGGCGCACCCCGGTGAGGCGCCGGTCGGCGGTGTAGTTCCACAGCTGTCATCGCCCGGTAGCCTGAGACGAGCGCATCGACACCCGAGGGGGTCGCGTGGCCTCGACGACGTCCACCCGCAAGACGGGCAAGGGCGGCGCGTCGCGTCGCGGCGCGAGCCGTGGTCGGCCGCGTCGTGCCGCCAGCGGGTCCAACCAGGCCGGTGTGAAGGGCGGCAAGGCCGAGGCCAAGGGCGGTTCGCGGTCCACGTCCGGCTCGCAGCGCGGCGACGACGACCCGCCACGCCGGGCCGGGCGCCTGCTGCGGCCCTTCCGCGACCACCTCGGCGCCCAGAAGCGTGACGCCGGCGGGCTCGCACTGCTGGTGGTCGGCATCGTCGTCGGCCTCGGCACCTACGCCGACGCGGCTGGGCCGGTGGGGGCGTTCCTGGAGGCGACGACCCTCGGGCTGCTGGGACTGGTCGGTTACCTGGTGCCGGTGCTCCTGGCGTGGTTCGGGCTGTTGGTGGTCCTCGGTCGTCCCGGCGAGGAGGTGGGGCGCATCGCCGTCGGCTCGGTGGTGCTGGCCATCGGCCTGCTCGGCGGGCTGCATCTGCTCGCTGGTGCTCCAGACCCGGCTGCCGGCGTGCGCGAGCTGTGGTTGGCAGGCGGACTCATCGGCTGGACGGTCGCGACGCCGCTGGCCTGGGCGCTGTCGGTGTGGGGTGCCAGCGCCGTGCTGGCTGCGTTGGTGGTGCTCGGCCTGCTGGTGGTCACCAAGACGCCCGTCAGTGCCGTGATCGCCGGCGTTCGGCGCCTGTTCGGCTCCCGCCGTGGCGCCCGTGGCGCCGGCGACGAGGTGGCGGCCGCCGATGCATCGCAGGCAGATGAGACGGTGAGGAGCGAGCGACCGGCCGACGACACCGAAGCGGACGCAGCTGCTGCCGAGCGTGAGCGCGCCCGGGTGCGCGCGACCCTCGAGGGCAAACGCGGCGAGCAGCTGCCGCTCGAGGAGATCCCCACCGACGACGGTGCGCAGACGCAAGCCCAACAGGCCGCGCCCGCGCCCTCCGAGCCCGCCGATCCCTCCGGGTCCGAGACCGTGCCGGTCAAGGCCCGCCCGGTGGTGCCGGTCGACGACTACGACGACTACCAGCTGCCGAGCCTCGAGCTGCTCACCGCCGGCCAGTCGCTCGAGGAGCGCTCAGCACGCACGATCGAGGCCCAGACCGCGGCGCTGCAGGACACCTTCCACCAGTTCGGCGTGGACGCGACGGTGGCCCGCTGGTCGCGTGGTCCGACCGTGACCCGCTTCGAGATCGAGCTCGGCCCGGGTGTCCAGGTCAAGAAGGTCGCCAACATGGGCGACGACATCGCCTACGCGCTGGCGGCGCCGGACGTGCGCATCGTGGCGCCGATCCCCGGCAAGTCGGCGATCGGCGTGGAGGTCCCCAACCGCGAGCGCGACCTGATCACGCTCGGCGACATCCTGCGATCGCAGGAGGCGGTGTCCGATCCGCATCCGCTGACGGTCGCGCTCGGGGTCGACATCGCGGGCAACCCGGAGCTGGTCAACCTCACCACCATGCCCCACCTGCTGGTCTCGGGGGCCACCGGCTCCGGCAAGTCGGTCACGCTCAACGGCATGATCTCCTCGGTGATCATGCGCGCCCGTCCCGACCAGGTGCGGATGATCCTCATCGACCCCAAGCGCGTCGAGCTCAACCACTACCAGGGTGCCCCCCACCTGCTGGCACCGGTGGTCACCGATCCACGGCGGGCGGCCGACGCCGTGCAGTGGTGCGTCAAGGAGATGGAGCAGCGCTATGACCTGCTCGCGCACCTGGGCTTCCGCAACATCGATGGGTACAACCAGGCGGTGGCGGCTGGCGAGGTCGCGGCGCGACCGGGCCCGGAGGGCGAGCTGATCGAGCCCCGGCCGATGCCCTACATCCTGGTGGTCGTCGACGAGCTGGCCGACCTGATGCTGGTCGCGCCGCGTGACGTCGAGGACGCGATCTGCCGCATCGCGCAGATGGCCCGGGCGGTCGGCATCCACATGATCATCGCGACCCAGCGTCCGTCGGTCGATGTGATCACCGGCCTGATCAAGGCCAACATCCCCTCACGGCTGGCGCTGCAGGTCGCCTCGCAGACCGACTCGCGCACCATCCTGGACATGAACGGCGCCGAGAAGCTGGTCGGCAAGGGCGACATGCTCTTCATGCCCGCCAGCCAGGGAAAGCCCTCGCGGCTGCAGGGCTGTTGGGTCACCGAGCGCGAGATCACCGGCATC
>JBKGZF010000272.1:0-4051 GCA_046545715.1 Nitriliruptoraceae bacterium
GGCCTCGTCATCGTTCGCGCACGGCTACCTCACCGCCTCCCACGAGCACCTACGACGTCTTGACGCCCGCCGCTCGGCCATCGTCGATGCGCTGCTGGAGGCGGGTGACTGGGGCGAGGTGGCCGCGGTCGCCGCCCGGTTCGCGATCCAGCTGGCGCCCATCTACCGACCGGTGCTGCTGTCCGGGCCGGACGTGCTCGTGCGCATCGATCTGCTGCTCCAGAACGCCCCCGCCGACACCCTCGCCGGGCGGCGGGGCGACCGGGTGCTCGCCCTGCTTCCCGACGAGACCGCCGATCCCCACCTGCTGGCCAGGTCCGCGCAGTCCCGGCTTGCCACCTTCGGTCGGTCGGCGACACCCGGCCCGGAGCTCGGTGCCGAGGTCCGCCACATCGAGGGCGTGCTCGCTGCGGCTGCCCGCAGCGGCCACCTCGACGGGGTCTTCGGTCCCGACGATCTGCTGCTCGAGCAGCTGTTGGCCGGCTCCGAGCGCGTGGCGGCCGATCTGGCCAGCCGGGTGCTCGATCCGCTGGAGGGCCACGATCCCGACGGGATCTTCGTCGCGACGCTGCGCACCTACCTGGCGACCGGCTCGATCCCTGCGACCGCCGGTCATGCGGTGGTCCACCCCAACACCGTGTCCTACCGGTTGCGCCGCGTCCGGGAGCTGACGGGCCTCGACCCTCGCACCCCCTCCGATGCGGCCCTGCTGGTCATCGCTCTGACCGTACGAGGAGGCACCGCGGCATGATCCCCGGGCTGCTGCAACGCACACCGCTGACGCTGGACCTGGTCTTCGAGCGGCTGCGCACCGTCTACGCCGACGGGCGCGTCGTCGGCCCGGAGGGCGCGACCACCTACGGCGCGATCGCCGAGCGCATCCTGCGGCTGGCCGGAGCGTTGACCGACGAGCTCGGGGTCAGGCCAGGCGACCGGGTGGCGACCTTCGGGTTCAACTCGCTGCGCCATTTCGAGCTGTACTTCGCCGTTCCGCTGGTGGGCGCGGTGCTGCACACCATCAACGTGCGGCTGTTCGACGAGCAGATCGCCTGGATCGCCAACCACGCCGAGGACCGCGTGCTCTTCGCGGACGGACCGCTGCTCGATCAGATCGGTCGGCTGCGGCCGCGACTGGAGTCGGTCGAGACGTTCGTCGCGATGGGCGACGGTCCGGTGGAGTCGGTGCCCGGCGTGCTCGACCACGATGAGCTGGTCGCGGCCGCGGATGCCTACGAGGACCGGCCTGCGCTGGACGAGGACGGCGCCTTCGGGCTGTGCTACACCTCCGGCACGACGGGCGACCCCAAGGGCGTGCTCTACTCCCACCGGGGCATGACCCTGCACTCGATGGCGACCTGCATGGCCGACCACATCGGCCTGCACGAGTCCGATGTCGTGCTGCCGGTGGTGCCGATGTTCCACGCGTTCGCGTGGGGGCTGCCGTACGCCGCGCCGCTGACCGGCAGCGAGCTGGTGTTCCACGGTCCCGACAGCTCGGCCGAGCATCTGGGCCGGGTGATCGCCCACGAGGGGGTCACGGTCTCAGCTGCGGTGCCGACCATCTGGAAGTCGCTGCTGCCGGCCCTGCAGGCGGGTGAGGTGGATGCCTCGGCGCTGCGGCTGGTGTTCGTGGGCGGGGCGGCCTCCCCACGGGCGCTGATCGAGGCCTACGACGATCTCGGCATCGAGTACCTCCAGGTGTGGGGGATGACCGAGACCGGCCCCTTGGCCTGCGCGTCACGTCCCCGGCGACGTCACCGCGGCCTCTCACGGGACCAGCTGCTCGATGTCCGCGAGCACACCGGGACGATCTTCGCCGGCCTCGAGGCGCGCATCACCGACGAGTACGGACAGCCGGTCGTGCACGACGGCGCGACGATCGGCGAGCTCGAGGTCCGCGGTCCGTGGATCGCGTCGGGCTACTACGGCGTCGACGCCTCCGACCGCTTCAACGACGGCTGGCTGCGCACCGGCGACATGGCCACCATGGAGCGCGATGGCGAGTTCCGCATCGTCGATCGCGCCAAGGACCTGGTCAAGTCGGGTGGGGAGTGGATCAGCTCGGTCGAGCTGGAAGGGCACCTGCTGGCCCACGCCAAGGTCGCCGACGCCGCGGTGGTCGGGGTCGCCTCGCAGAAGTGGGACGAGCGCCCGGTCGCGGTGCTGGTCGCCGAGGACCCGCAGGACCCGCCGACGCTCGAGGAGATCCGTAGCTTCCTGCTCGAGCGCGTCGCCAAGTGGTGGTTACCCGACGCCATCGAGCTGGTCGCTGAGATCCCCAAGACCTCGGTCGGCAAGCTCGACAAGAAGGTGCTGCGCAGCCAGTTGGATCTGGTGCTGGACTGAGGAGCCTGCAGGATGTGGCGTGAGCCGAAGCTGATGGCCGTCCCCGTCGAGGGGGGCGAGCTGACCGTCGGCCGCTGGGGCCACGGTGACCGGGTGGTGGTGGCCAGCCACGGCATCACCGCCAACCACCGCTCGTTCGGTGAGGTCGCCGCGCAGGTGCTCGCCCGGGATCCCGACGCGAGCCTCTACGCCGTCGATCACCGTGGTCGCGCGGGATCGGTCGACCTGCCGGGGCCGTACGGGCTCGACGCCCACGCACGCGACCTGGTTGCGGTGATCGACCACCTCGATGCCGCCGAGGTGGTGCTGGTCGGACACTCGATGGGGGCCTTCGCGGCGGCCGGTGCGGCCGCGTGGGCAGGTGACCGGGTGCGGCGGCTGGTGCTGGTCGACGGGGCCCTGCCGATCGAGGTGCAGCTACCGCCGGACGCCGAGGTCGAGCAGGTGGTGCGCTCGGTGATCGGTCCCGCGCTGGATCGGCTCGATCGCACCTTCACCTCACCGCAGGAGTACGTGCAGATGTGGCGCGAGCATCCGGCGGTCGGTGGCGAGCACTTCACCGACGTCGCGGAGGCCTACGTGCGCTACGAGTTGGTGCCCGTCGACGGGGCGTGGCGGGTCAACGTGTCCAAGGACGCGGTGCTCGAGGACGGGCGCAGCACGCTGATCGACGAGGGTGCACGCACCGCCGTCGAGCGCGTCGAGGTGCCCACCGTGCTGCTGTGGGCACCTCGCGGGCTGCTGGATCAGGAACCCGGCCTCTACCCGCCGGAGACGGTCGCGCAGGTGAGCGCTCGCCTGGCCCACGTCGAGCCCCGGCTGGTCGAGGGGGTCAACCACTACACGCTCGTGCTCACCGAGCACGGCGCCGGTGCGGTGGCCGAGGCGATCGTGGGTCAGCGCTCGTAGATCCCGACGGTGCGATTCTGCTCGATGATCGCATCGCCGTACTTGTCGAGGAACTCGCGGCGGCTCGGGGCGCCCTCGACCTTGCGATCGAGCGCGTAGACCCAGAAGTAGTAGGCGTGGGGTCCGTGCCCGTCGGGGGGCTGCGGGCCGCCGTAGCCGGTGCCGCCGAAGTCGTTGGGCCCAGGGCGGTACTCGGCGTCGGCGTCGGGCCCGATCTCGGTCACGTCCGCGGGGATGCCGTAGAGGGTCCAGTGGGTGAACCCGTCCGGCAGTGGTGCATCAGGGTCGTGGCAGATGATCGCCAGTTCCACGGCCTCGTCGGGGACGCCGTCGATGAGCAGGCTCGGCGCCTCGTTCTCGAGATCGTTGGCGTGCCGGTCCTCGAGCGGGCCGCGATCGACGAACTCCCGGCTGCTGACCTTCAGATCCTGGATGTTGAGACCCACGGGTTGGTTCCTCCTGCCATCAGGGGTCGTGCCCGTGACGATAGGCGACGCGACCGCCGGGCGCTCGGGCTCAGTAGAGGAACATCGGCTTGCCGGCGACCTGGCGCACCTTGGGGCGGTAGCTCTCCACGTCGTAGAGGGCGTCGATGTCGACGCGCTTGGCGCCCTCGCCGGTCACGCTGACCGGGACGTTGGTATAGCTGCCGTTGCGCAGCGCCACCATCCGGCCACGGCTGCCCTCGACGGCGAGGTCCGCTGCCATCACCGCGAAGTTGGTGGCTGCCATCAGGTCGAGTGAGTCGGGCCGGCCCGAGCGCATCAGGTAGCCGAGACGCTGGGAGATGATGTCC
>JBKGZF010000273.1:0-4036 GCA_046545715.1 Nitriliruptoraceae bacterium
CCTCGAGCTCGGCAAGCGGGTGCGTCTGGTTGATGGGCACCAGCTGGTCACGCAGTTCGTCGGTGGCCGCGTGCAGCGACACCGCGAGGGTCACCGGCAGCCCGAGCTGCATCAGACGCCTGATGCCGGGGACCAGGCCCACCGTCGAGACCGTGATCCCGCGCGCTCCGAGGTTGAACCCGTCCGGGTCGTGGAGCCACTCGATGCTGCCGAGCGTCGCCGGGAGGTTGGCCAGCGGCTCGCCCATGCCCATGTAGACCACGTTGGTGACGTGGTCGGGCGCGCCGTCGGGCAGCGTCTGCGCCCCGATGGCGCCGCTACGCAGCGAGGCATCGGCGACCACCACCTGGCGCACCACCTCGCCGACGGTCAGCTGCCGGCGGAACCCGGCCTGACCGGTCGCGCAGAAGGGGCAGCCGAGCGCACAGCCTGCCTGGGTCGAGATGCACACCGTCGCGCGCTTGGGGTAGAGCATCAGCACGGTCTCGATCGCCTCGCCGTCGGCGAAGCGCAGCAGCAGCTTGTGGGTGTGGCCGTCGTCGGCCACGGTGTGGCCCACCAGCTCCGGCCGGCTGGGCGCGAACGACGCCGCCAGCCGCGACCGCAGGCCCTTCGGTAGATCGGTCATCGCCTGCGGGTCGTCGATCCCCCGTACCAACCAGGCGCGCAGCTGCCGCGCCCGGTAGGCCGGCTCGCCGAGCTCGGCGACGAACGCATCCAGCTCCCTACGATCTAGCGCGTAGGGATCGACAGCGGGGTCGGCGACGCTCACGGTGCCTCGGCGATCGGTCGGAGGGAACGGGTCGGGGGAACAGGTCGGAGGGGACGGGTCGGAGACGGTCAGGGTACGACCTCGCACGGACCGGCACCCCTGCCCCAGAGGGGCGCCAGCAGGGCGGGCCTAGAGCAGCAGCAGCGCGTAGTGCCCGACGGGCAGGGCCACCAGGATCCCGTCGACCCGATCGAGGATGCCGCCGTGGCCCGGCAGCAGCATCCCGAGGTCCTTCACCCCCAGATCGCGCTTGACCATCGACTCGAACAGGTCGCCGACGAAGGCTGCGGTGCCGCACAGCACCGCGAGCAGTGCTGCGGAGCCGGGCGTGAAGGTGTCCCCGACCAGCGGGAGCACCAGGGCGGCCAGCGCACCGCTGACCACGAGCCCCCCGATGAACCCCTCCCAGGACTTGTTCGGGCTGATCGATGGCGCGATCTTGTGCCGTCCGAACGGCACCCCGAACCCGTACCCACCGATGTCGGCCACGATCGCCGAGCCGATGACTGCGAGCACCACGACCGGTCCGTCGGGACGCTCGACCAGCAGCACGGCGTAGGAGGCGGGCAGCGCGATCCACAGCCCGAACAGCGCGGTAGGGGCGAGCGTGGCCAGCACCTCGCGGCTGCGCTCGGCCATGAGCAGCGCGATCGCGCTGCCGACGAGCAGCACCACGAGCCCGAGGACCTGACCGCTGGCGCCGGCGAGGTTCGCCCCACCCACCGAGACGACCACGGTGAGCACCAGCACGACGGTGAGCAGGCGCACCCCGACCGCCCGCAGGACCCGTCCCGCCTCGAGGCAGGCGCCCGCGGCGAAGAGCACGACCACCACGGTGAAGGCCTCGCTGCGCCACAGCAACGAGCCGAGGAAGAGCGCGGCGAGCAGGACACCGACCAGTATGGCGACCGGCAGATTGCGCCCACCGACCATGCCACGCGGGCGCTGCTCCGCCGGCTCACCTGACATCCCACCTCCTTCACGCCGGCAGGCCCGCGGGCAGCTCGCGCCGGGGAGCGCTTCGACCGGCGGAGGGCCGATCGGACCTCAGACCTCGAGCAGCTCCTGCTCCTTGGCCTCGAGCGCCCGGTCGATCTGCGCGACGTGCTTGGCGGTGAGCTCCTCGAGCCGCTTGGTCGCACGGTCGTGCTCGTCCTTGCCGACCTCGCCGTCATCCTCGAGCTTCTGCATGGCGTCGCGCGCGCTGCGACGCACGTTGCGGACCGCGACCCTGCCGTCCTCGGCCGCCTGCTTGGCCAGCTTGATGTACTCCTTGCGGCGCTCCTCGGTCAGCTCGGGGAAGACGCAGCGGATCGTGCCCCCGTCGTTGGACGGGTTGAGCCCGAGGCCGGAGTCCCGGATCGCCTTCTCGATCTGATCGACCGAGCTCTTGTCGAAGGGGTTGACCATCAGGATGCGCGGCTCGGGGACCGAGAAGTTGGCCAGCTGCTGCAGTGGGGTCGGCGTGCCGTAGTAGTCGACCATCACACGGTTGAGCAGCTGCGGGTTGGCCCGGCCGGTCCGGATGGCGGCGAACTCCTCACCGACCTTCTCCACGGCCTGGTCCATACGGTGGTCCGCGTCTCGCTGGATCTCGTTGAGGGTCATCGGGTCTCCGGTCGTTCGCGTGGCTCAGGAGTCGGCTTCGGGCGGATGGACCAGCGTGCCGACGGCCTCGCCCTGCACGACACGCTTGATGTTGCCCGGTCGCAGCAGGTCGAACACCACGATAGGCAGGTCGTTGTCCATGCACAGCGAGATCGCCGTGGCGTCCATCACCCCGAGCCGCTGGTTGATCGCCGAGAGGAAATCGAGCGATTCGTAGCGGGTCGCGTTCGGATGCGTGCGGGGATCGGCGTCATAGACGCCGTCAACCTGCGTCCCCTTGAGGATCGCGTCGGCATCGATCTCCAGCGCCCGCTGTGCCGCCGTGGTGTCGGTGGTGAAGTACGGCGCACCGAGCCCGGCCGCGAAGATCACCACCCGGCCCTTCTCGAGGTGGCGTACCGCGCGGCGGCGGATGTAGGGCTCGGCGAGGGCGTGCATGTCGACCGCGGTCTGCACCCGCGTGTCGACGCCCTGCTTCTCCACGGCGTCCTGCAGCGCGAGGGCGTTGATCACGGTCGCGAGCATGCCCATGTGGTCCGCGCTGGAGCGGTCCATGCCCGCCGCCGCCGGGGAGTTGCCCCGGAAGATGTTGCCGCCGCCGACGACGATGCCGATCTCGGTCCCGTCCGAGCCCTTGAGCTCGGCGATCTCGGCCGCGACCTGGGAGACGATCGCGGGATCGATACCCCCGCTGACCTCCGGATCGGCGAACGCCTCTCCCGAGAGCTTGAGTAGTACCCGCTTCATCGGTGTGCGCGTCGCCACGGGGTCCCCGCTGATCGCTGCCGGCTCGGGATGGTGAGCCTAGCTGCCGTCTGGGCTCAGGCACCGACCTCGAAGCGCGCGAAGCGGGCGACCTCGAGCTTCTCGCCCACGATCCCCTGTACCTCGCTGATCGCCTGGGCCACCGTCTTGTCGGGGTCGATCACGAAGGGCTGGTTGAGCAGGACGTAGTCCTCGTAGACCTTCTTGATCTTGCCCTCGACGATCCGCTCGACGATGTGCTCCGGCTTGCCCTCGTCGATGGCCTCCTTGCGCGCGAACTCACGCTCACGCTCGAGCAGGCCCTCGTCGACCTGGTCCTCGCTGACCACCAGTGGCTTGCTCGCGGCGATGTGCATCGCCAGGTCCTTGGCGAGCTTCTGCACCGCCTCCGCCTTCGCGACGAAGTCGGTCTCGCACGACAACTGGAGCAGGACGCCGACCTTGGCCGGCATGCCTGGACTCGGGGCGTGCAGGTAGGTGTGCACCAGCCCCTCGGCGGCGGTGCGCTCGGCAGCGCGGGCATCCATCTTGGCCCCGGTGCGCTCACGCACGAGCTCAGCTGCCCGGTCGAGGTCGCCCTCGGCGTCGACCAGGGCCTTCTTGCAGGCCATCATCGGCGCGTTGGTCAGCTCGCGGAGCTGCTTGACGTCTGCAGCGGATACGGACACGACAGGTCCTCCTGAGGTGTTGCAGCGGCGGGTGTTGCCTCGGGGTGGATCAGCTCGGCTCGGCCGGTGGCGGCGGGGCTGGCTCGGCCGCGCCCGCCTCGTCGCCGGCGGGCTCGCCAGCAGCACGGGTCGCCTGCTCGGCGGCCTGCTGTCGCTCGAGCTCGAGCTCCCACTCGGCCTTGGGCTCCGAGGCGTCGGTCGCACCCGCCCCCTCGGACTGGGT
>JBKGZF010000274.1:0-4031 GCA_046545715.1 Nitriliruptoraceae bacterium
GGGCAGCCCCGCCGCGGCGAGGCCGGCCAGCGCGTGGGCGAGCAGGGGCCGCCCCGCGACAGGCACCAGCGCCTTGGGCCGGTCGGCTTTGAGCCGGTCGCCCGTGCCGGCGGCGACCACCACCACCCCGATCGTCCCGCTCATCGGCCGCCGCCCGACGCGGGGCCCCGTGGCCCGTCGGTGCCGCCCGCATCGTCACGGCTGACGGCGTCGGCCCGGGGCGTGGCGAACAGCAACCGCCCGGTGCGACTCTGGACGATCGAGGTGACGTCGACCTCCACCTCGCCGCCGATATGCCCGGCACCGGACTCGACCACTACCATGGTCCCGTCGTCGAGGTAGCCGACGCCCTGACCGGGCTCACGGCCCTCACGGATCACCGCGAGCGTGAGCCGGTCGCCGGGCAGCACCGGCGAGCGCACCGCATCGGCGAGCGCGTTGGGGTTGAGCACACGGATGCCGCTGCGCTCGGCGGTGCGGGCGAGCGCGACGTCGGCGGTCAGCAGGCGTGCACCGCGGTCGCGGCACAGCGCGGCGAGCTTCTCGTCGACCTCGCCGACGCCGGCCACCTCGTCCTCGGCGATCTCGACGGCGACCAGCCCCTCGTCCTGCAGCGTCTGGAGGGTGGCCAGCCCCCGCTCACCGCGCCGGCGACGGTGACGCTCCTCGTGGGCGGCGAGGCGCTCGACCTCGTCGATGACCGGCCGCGGCACGACCAGCGTGCCGGTGATGAAGCCCACCCGGGCGATCTCGGCCACGCGGCCGTCGACCAGCGCCGAGGAGTCGACCACGGTCACGCCCTGGCCGCGTGACGGCGTGCGGACCTCGAGGCGTCCGCGGATGCCGATGAACCGGCCGAGCTCCGCGCCGCGGTCGGCGCCGAGCCGGTAGCCGGCGTAGACCAGCACCACCAGCAGCAGCAGCGCGACCGGCACGGTGACGCTCTGGAAGGGCAGCAGCAACACCGGCACCAGCAGGGCGATGCCGACGAACGCGCCGAGCGCCGCGCCGATGCCGGCGGCCACCAGCGTCGCCGCAGGCACCTGGGCCAGCCGGACGGTGGCGCTGCCGACACCGCGCACGACCGCCCGCCCGAGCACGCCACCGAGCAGGTAGCCGAACAGCGCACCGAGCACCGAGGTGACCAGCCGCGTGGTCTCGGTGGTGTCGGTCTCCAGCAGCCCGTCGACGTACGTGCCGAGGCCGTAGCCGGCGGCGGTCAGCGAGAGCACGACCGTCAGGCGGATCAGCTCGGTGACGACCGAGCCGGCGCCGGTCGCCCTAGCTCCGCTCGGCGGGGGCACCCCAGGCGTGGCTGGCGTCAGCCGTGAGCCGCGACGAGGGTCTCCTCGACCAGCTCCTCGGCCTGCTCCTCGGTCTTCTTGATCGCCGCGGCGAGCTCGGAGAGCAGGATCTGCTTGGCCTTGGTGAGCATGCGCTTCTCGCCGGCCGAGAGCCCCTTGTCCTTCTCCCGGGTGGCGAGGTTCCGCACCACCTCGGCGACCTGGTAGATGTCGCCGGAGCGCAGCTTCTCGTAGTTGGCCTTGAAGCGACGTGACCAGTTGCCGGCGGCCTTGCCCTCCGGCTCGCGCAGGACGTCGAGGACCTGCTCGACCTCCTTCTTGTTGACCACCTTGCGGATGCCGACCTCCTCGCAGGAGTCCGCCGGCACCATCAGGGTCAGGTCACCGTAGGTCAGCCTCAGTACCAGGTACTCGCGTGCCTCCCCTTTGAGCTCCCGCTCCTCCTTGCGCTCGACGATCGCGGCGCCGTGGTGCGGGTAGATGACGGTGTCACCGACGCTGTAGGCCATGTGCTGCGGCTCCTTAAGTGCCCGGAGGTCCGGGGCGGGGCGAAAGGTGGCTGCTCGACGCGAGCGGGGCGAGGGGGGAAGGGCTCGGCGTGCTCCTCGGCTCGCGGGTCAACGATGCTCCCGGGCGGCGGACGTGGGTCCGCGCGCGTGGGATGCAGCGCCTGTGCTGGCGCTGGTATGGCGCTGTGATGGCGGTCGGAGGGGAAGCGTGCCCGCAGGCCGGAACCGGCCGGACACCGGCCCGACAGCCGGGTGCAGGCTACCACAGCGGGGGTGACACCGTCGACCGGGCGGGGCCGCGAAACCGCTGGTCAGAGCGGTTCGTCGGGCTCATCCGCGGTCGCATCGGCCCGTGGCCAGACGCTGTTCGAGCGGCCCGTGGCCGGCTAGACGTAGCGCTCGAGCACCGCGGCCTCGGCCAGCCGCTGCAGCCCGTCCTGGATGTTGCGGGCGCGTGACTCACCGATGCCCTCGACCTCGACCAGCTCGTCGATCGTCGCGTCCATGATGTGCGCGAGCGAGCCGAATCGCTCGACCAGCGCCTCGACCACCGAGGCGGGCAGCCGCGGGATGCGGGTCAGCAGCCGGTAGCCGCGCGGGGTGACGGGGCTGTCGAGCTGCTCATCGCCGTAGGACAGCAGCGCGGCGACGCGCTCGGAGTCGAGCAGCTCGTCGGTGGACAGCGAGCTGAGCTCCTCGAGCACCTTGTCGACCTTGCGACGGCGGTCGCCGAGGTAGTCGCGCACCAGCAGGTCACGTTCATTGCCGACCGAGCCGACCAGCTCGTCGAGCTGGAGGCGGATCAGCCGTCCCTCGGTGCCGAGCTCGACCACGTGGTCCTCGACCTCGTCGGCGATGCGGCGCAGCATCTCCGCACGTTGCAGGCCGAGCACGGCATCGCGGACGGCGACGGTGTCCTCGACCTCGCGGGCGGAGAGCAGCGACGAGACCTCGTCGAGCCGGGCGCGGTAGCGCTCGAGGGTGGACAGCGCCTGGTTGGCGCGGAACAGCAGCGAGGAGACGTCCTCGACCACCTGCTTGGTCTCGCCGTAGTAGAGGTGGACCATGCCCATCGCCTCGGAGACCACGATCACCGGATGCTCGGTCTCGCGGGCGGTGCGCTCGCCGGAGCGGTGACGCGTGCCCGTCTCCGAGGTCGGGATCGAGGGGTCGGGCACCAGGTGGACGTTGGCCCGCAGCACCCGGGTCGCCTCGGAGTCCAGCACCAGCGCGCCGTCCATCTTGGCGAGCTCGGCGATGCGCTGGCTGGTGGCGCCGATGTCGATCACGAAGCCGCCGGAGACCAGCGGCTCGACCCGCGGCCCCCACCCGATCACGATCAGGGCGCCGCGTCCCCCCCGGATGATGCGCTCGATGCCCTCACGCAACGGCGTGCCGGGCGCCAGCATGGCCAGGACGTCGCGGAGCTTGCGATCACGCGACGCATCGGGCACCGGGGATCCTCCTGGCCTGCTGCTCGCCGCTCCGGGGCGCACCGGGAACGGGGTCACCGGGTGCGGACGCCTCCGTCCGCACGAACCGTGCGACCGGCGCTCAGGATAACGGACGGCCCGAGCGGCTCTAAGGACCCCCGTCGGCCGGTGGGGCCGTTCAGCCCCGTGAGTCGGACAGCCAGCGCGTGAGCGCGGCGGGATCGGCCCCGACGTCGAGGTGGTCGATCGAGCGCGCGACCGCGCGGACCTGCCCGAGGAACGCCCCGTGCCCGCCGCGGGCGGGGTCCTCGGCGGTGTCGCGCGCCGCGGCCAGCACCAACCGCGCCTGCCGGCCGTCGTGCTTGACGCGCAGCACCCGCCCGAGCCGCTGGACGCTCTGGCGACGGGTGCGGAACGCCGCCAGCACGACGGCCACCTCCGCGTCGGGCACGTCCACGCCCTCGTCGAGCACCCGTGGGGCCACCACCACCTCGACGTCCCCGCGGCGGAAGGCGGCGAGCCGGCCGCGGCGCTGTCGGGTGGTGAGCTCGCCGTGGAGGGTGACCGCGTCACGTCCGGCCGTCCGCAGCCGGGCTCGGGCCGATTCGGCCTGCTCGACGGTGTCGGTGAACACCAGCGAGCGGGTGCCCGCGAGCGCCGGTGCGACCGCGTCGACCACCGTGAGCTTCGCGTCGGCGCGGGCGACGACGTCGCGCCGCTCGCGCAGCCGCGCGAGGTACTCCCGGCAGGCGCGCACCTGGGGGCCGTCCGGAGCGGGCCCGCCG
>JBKGZF010000275.1:0-4031 GCA_046545715.1 Nitriliruptoraceae bacterium
TACGTGCCCTGGGTGCTGGAGCGCTACCGCGAGCTCGGTGGCTGATCGTCGCCGCGGCTGGCTCGTGCTGGCTCAGCCGGCCCGGCGCAGCGCGGCGAGCGAGCGCACCAGCCCGTCGAAGCCACGCGGGTCGAGGCCGGTGAGCTCCTCCCAGCGCTCCAGGCGGTAGCCGACGGTGTTGGCGTGGATCTCGAGCTGCCTGGCCGCCTCGGTGACACTGAACCCGGCCCCGGCGAACGCGTCGACCGCCTGAGCGAGGTGGGGGTGCTCGACCGCCACCGCGGTCGCCGGGGACAGCAGGTCGGCGAGCCGGTCGTCAGCAGCGGCGAGCGTGGCCCACAGCCAGGCGTCCTCGAACCGGGCGCGCTCGCCCTCCGCGGTCACGCGCAGGGCCTGCTCAGCGTCGACGAGGCTGGCACGTGCGCCCCGCAGCCCGCGACGGGCGAGCCCGGTGGCCAGGGCCGCCTCCGGCTCCAGCTCGCGGCAGGCCGCCACCACCTCGGCGGAGGGGGCGCCCTGGCTGATGACCACCACGACCAGCCCGCGGGCGGCGACCGCGTGGTGGCCGTCCAGCGCCTCGAGCCGACGTTGTAGCTGCACCGCGTGCAGCTCGTCGGTGGCGCCACGCACCAGGGTGGCGTAGAAGCGCTCGAGGGGATCGAAGCCGAGCGAGGCGCCGAGCGAGGTCGCCTTCTGGCCGTCCAGATCCCCGGCGACCAGCAGCTCCACGAAGCGCTGCCGGGCCGCGACCGCCTGCGCCTCGATGGTGCGGATCGTCGCCGCGTAGGTCGTGGCTATCGCGTCGGTCACCACGTGGGTCCAGCGCCACACGGTGGTGGCGGCGCCGAGCAGCTGGGTGGCCGTCGCTGCATCGTCTGCGGGGACGTGGGCGACCAGGGCGTGCCACAGCTCGCGGTAGCCGACGTGGTAGGCGGCGATCAGGGCATCGATCGGCATGCCCTGCAGCGCCCGGCGGGTGCCGGCCTCGCGGCGGACCTCGAGCTCGGCTGCGGTCGGGCCGCGGTTCTCGGCCAGCCCGATCAGCGCCGCCCGCAGGTTGGTCCGTATCGAGGCCTCCAGATCGGCGCGCGGCACGATCCCACTCGTGTAGGCCTCGACCTCGGCCTCGACCAGATCGGCGACCTCCGCGATCAGCTCGTCGAGGTCGGCCAGCACCGCAGCGGCGAGCGTGGCGATCGGCTGCCAGCCCGCCGGCACCGTGAGATCCTCGATGCGCGGCTGGCCGGGCTCGCGCAGATCGATCGGCACCGACGTCTGCGCGTCCGTCGGCGCATCCGGCTGCGCGTCGGTTGCCGCGGCCGATGACGGGCGCGTCATGGGCTGCTCCCTCGCTCCCGACCCGATACTGCCCGGGCCCGATGCTGCCTGGGCCCGATGCTGCCTGGGCCCGATCCTCCCTGGGCGTACAGTGCACGCGATCCTCGTGGGGACCACGGGGCGCACCGGGGCGACGGCCGTGAGACTAGGGGCTCGAGCACGCCCGTGTGCGGCGAGGCGAACCTCCGCGACTGTCACGCTGTGACGCTGCATCGTGGCGGTCGGTGACCTTTCGGTGGGTCTCGTGCCCGGGCCGGGCCGCCGCGTTGACTTCGGCGGCCACGACCGGTACGAAACGCGCTCGGGAGAAGCGTCTCGTCGGAACCACGGGGGTGGGGCGCACCAAGGTGTGGACCGTGCCGAGGCTGTGTCGGCACGGTGGCTGGGTCACCGTTGGAGGTGAGCTGGCCGGGAGAGGGAGCCACCGTGCTGACGATGGAGAACCTCGAGGTCGTCTACGAGGACGTGATCCTCGTCCTCAAGGGCGTCAGCCTCTCGGTGCCCGAGGGTGGGATCGTCGCGCTGCTCGGCGCGAACGGTGCCGGCAAGACCACGGTCCTGCGTGCGATCACCGGGCTGCTCGACGTCCACCGTGGTGAGATCACCAAGGGCACCATCACCCTCGACGGTCGCCCCATCCATGGCCTGAGCGCCCCGCAGACGGTGCGCGCGGGGATCGGGCAGGTGATGGAGGGCCGGCGCACGTTCGTCGAGTTCACCGTCGACGAGAACCTGCGCATCGGTGCTCACACCGCAGAGCGTGGCACGGTCGAGGCCAACCTCGATCGCGTCTACACCCTCTTCCCCCGGCTGGCCGAGCGGCGGCGGCAGTTGGCCGGCTACCTCTCCGGCGGTGAGCAGCAGATGCTGGTGATCGGCCGCGCGCTGATGGCCCAGCCCCGCATCCTGCTGCTCGACGAGCCGTCGCTGGGCCTCGCGCCGCTGATCGTGCAGCAGATCCGCGACCTCATCGTCGAGATCAACCAGCAGGGCACCTCGGTGCTCCTCGTCGAGCAGAACGCCAACATGGCGCTGTCGATCGCCTCGCACGGCTACATCCTCGAGACCGGCAAGGTCGTGATGGACAAGCCGGCCGACGTGCTGCGCGAGGACGACGACGTCCGCGAGTTCTACCTCGGACTGCGCGAGGAGGGCGCCGGCTCATTCCGCGACGTCAAGCACTACAAGCGCCGCAAGCGGTGGCTGTCCTGATCGCCGCGCCGGCGGCCCCGTCCCCTCCAGAGAGGGCCAACACCCCATGACCACCATCCGCCCGCTCTCGCAGGTGCTGACCGGCACCTCGGTCGAGGTCGTTCACGGCGAGCCGGTCGTCAGCGTCGACGGGCTGACCTTGGCCTTCGGCGGCAACACCGCGGTCAACGATGTGTCGTTCGACGTCAAGAGCGGCGAGCTGTTCGCCCTGATCGGCCCCAACGGTGCCGGCAAGACCTCGATCTTCAACTGCCTCTCCGGGGTCTACCGGCCGCAGCGCGGCGAGCTGACCTTCCTCGGACGGTCGCTGCTCGGCGAGCCCCCCGATGACATCGCGCGTCGCGGGATCTCGCGGATGTTCCAGAACATCGAGCTGTTCGACAACCTCACCGTGCTCGACAACCTGATGCTCGGCCGCCATCAGCACCTCGACTACGGGACGCTGGCGGGCATGGTCTACGTCGGCCGGGCCAAGCGCACCGAGCTGCGCAACCGGCGGATCGTCGAGGACATCATCGATTTCCTCGAGATCGAGTCGGTACGCAAGTCGCCGGTGGGGATGCTGCCCTACGGCATCAAGAAGCGGGTCGAGCTCGGGCGCGCCCTGGCCATGGAGCCCAAGCTCCTGCTCCTCGACGAGCCGGTCGCGGGCATGAACGTCGAGGAGACCGAGGACATGGCCCGGTTCATCCTCGACATCCGCGAGGAGCTCGACCTGACCATGATCCTGGTCGAGCATGACATGGGGGTGGTCATGGACCTCGCCGACCGGGTGATGGTCCTCGACTTCGGGGTACGCATCTCCCTCGGCGAGCCCGCCGAGGTACAGCGTGACCCCGAGGTGATCAAGGCCTACCTCGGTGAGGGGGACACCGGTCCGGCCGTCGAGGACGGCACGGACGGCCGAGACCATGGCAGCACCAGTGAGGAGGTCACTCCATGAGCGCTGTGATGGAGCCGAGCACCGCGACGACGGACGCCGCCATGCGCACCATCCCCGGCAAGGTCCGGGCCTGGGCGGCAGCGGATCCTGCCCGGGTGTGCATGCGCGAGAAGCGGTTCGGTATCTGGCTGGACATCACCTGGGGCGACTACTTCGAGCACGTGGAGCTGGTCGGCCACGCGCTGACCGATCTGGGCGTCATGCCGGGCGACCGGGTCGCCATCCACTCCGAGAACCGGCCTGAGTGGCTCTACACCGATGTGGGCACCAACGCGATCCGTGGGATCACGATGGGGCTGTACCCGACCAACCCGCCCACCGAGGTCAGCTACCTCCTGCGCGACTCCGGCTCGAAGGTGCTGATCGCCGAGGATCAGGAGCAGGTCGACAAGGCGCTCGAGGTGGCACACGAGTGCCCCGAGCTCCAGCACATCATCTACCTCGAGCCCCGCGGGGTGCGCACCTACGACGACGAGCGGCTGATGAGCTGGGAGGAGTTCATCGAGCGTGGACGGGCCCACCGCGAGCAGCACCCGGA
>JBKGZF010000276.1:0-4031 GCA_046545715.1 Nitriliruptoraceae bacterium
GGCGCGGTGGCGTAGCACGGTCGGCCGCCTCGGCGGCGGCGTCCAGCGCGGCGCGCAGCGAAGCCAGCTCGTCGGTGGCGACCAGGTTGGCCACCATCCGATCGCCGAGCTCGGCGGCTACCCGGATCGCTGCCGGACCGAAGGCGGCCACGGTCAGGGCCCCCGCGGGGGGCGAGAGACGCAGGCGGTAGCCGGTGGTGCGCACCACCTCGCCATCGAGGTGGCAGCGCTGTCCGGCCAGCAGCTGACCGCACGCCTCAGCGGACTCGCGCAGCGCGCGGGCGGAGCGGGCGCGCGAACGTCCGTGCCACCCCTCGACGACCACCGGCGAGGACGTGCCGAGCGCCACGCCGCAGCGGCGACCGGTCAGGTCAGCGACCGAGGCGGCCGCCATCGCGATGCCAGCCGGGTCGCGGACGGCGACCGCGAGCGGTCCGAGCGTCAGCTCGATCGTCGAGGTGGACCTACCGATCGCGGTGGCGAGCGCCGGCGCGTCGTAGGTCGCCATCTCGCCCACCCACAGCTCGGGGTAGCCGCACGCATCGGCGACGCGGGCGGTGTCCACCACCTCGTCGGCCGGCCGATCGAGCCACAGGCCGAGCGAGACCGCGAGCTCGGGGCCGCTCACGCCCGCTCCACCAGCACCGCCGCGCCAGAGCCGGCGGCCCCGCTGACCGCGGCGACCCCCCGTCGCGCGCCACGGCGCTCGAGCTCGTCCACCAGGCCGATCAGCAGGATCGCCCCGGTCGCCCCGAACGCATGGCCCATCGCGATGGTGCCACCGTTGACGTTGAAGCGGTCGTCACCGACGCCGAGGTCGCGCTGCAAGCGCAGGCACAGCGCGGAGAACGCCTCGGCGAACTCGACCAGGTCCAGCTGCTCCGCGCCGAGCCCGGCACGCGCCAAGACCTGTTCGACGGCGTCCTGTCCGGCGAGCAGCATGCGCACCGGATCGCAGCCCGCGGCCGCGGCACCACCGATCCGGGCCCGTGGGGTGAGCCCCAGCCGCTCGGCGGCATCCTCGCTGGCCAGCAGCACCATCCCGGCGCCGTCGGCGACCGCCGGTGACGTCCCACGGGTGTGCAGGTGGTCGATGTGGTCCAGCTCATCGAGCCGCTCGAGGGCGATCGCGTCCTGCCCGCTGGCACCGAGCTCCTCGAACGCCGCCGGCATCGCGGCGAGGGCCTCGAGGGTGGTGTCAGCCCGCATGTGCTCGTCCCGGTCGATCGTGGCGCCGTCGGGGACCAGCAGCGAGCGGTCGTAGGCGCCACGCTCCCAGGCCTCGCGCGCCAGGCGCTGGGTGCGCTCGCCGTAGGCATCGAGCTGCTCGCGCGTGAACCCCTCCTCGGTGGCGACCACGTCGGCGGCGATGCCCATGTGGACCGAGCCGATCCGCTTGACGACGTCGAGGTCCTGCCACAGCGGCCCCCGGTCGGAGAACATCGGCACCCTGGAGACCGACTCGACCCCGCCGGCGAGGACGACCTCGGCCTGTCCGGAGCTGATCAGCCCGGCCCCCACCGCGACGGCGTCGAGCCCCGAGGAGCAGTAGCGGTTGACCGTGATGCCGGGCACGGTCTCGGGCATGCCGGCGAGCAGCGCGGCCGTGCGCGCCACCCCGCCGCCCTGCTCGTCGACCTGGCTGGCGCAGCCCACCACCACCTCGTCGACCTCGCTGGGGTCGAGCCCGGCGCGCTCCAACGTGCCGGTGAGCACCGAGCCCACCAGGTCGACCGGTGCCACGCCAGCCAGGCCGCCGTCGGGCTTGGCCTTGCCACGGGGGGTACGGACCCCTTCGATCACTACGGGGGACATCAACTCGCTCCGATGACGAAGGCGGCCGAGGTGGTGCACGAGCCGCCGATGTTCACGGTCAGGCCGCGACGGGCGCCGTCGACCTGGATGCCGTCGGCTCGGCCGGTGACCTGACGCGCGACGTCGTTGACCATGCGCACCCCAGTGGCGCCGACCGGGTGTCCGGCACCGATCAGGCCGCCGCTGAGGTTGACCGGGAGGTCGCCGTCCGGCTCGATCAGCCCGTCCTCGATCACCTTCCAGGCTTGACCGGGGTCGCTCAGACCCAGGTGCTCGAGGATCGTGTACTCGGTGATCGAGAAGCAGTCGTGCAGCTCGACCAGGTCGAGTTCACCTACGTCGGCCACCCCGGCCCGACCGAGCGCATCGACGACGGCACCCCGCAGGTGGGGGAAGACATAGCCGCCAGGGTCGGCCGCAGCCAGCTTGTCCGCCAGCACGATCTGGTCGGTGCGCAGCCCGAACCCCTCGATCGCAGGCAGGCGCTCGGCGCGGTGGCCGCGCGCAGCGGCCCAGCGCCGCGCTCCCTCCTCGCTGGCGAGCACCACCGCCGCCGCGCCGTCGGTGATCCGCCCGCAGTCGGTACGGCGCAACCGTCCCTCGACGACCGGGTTGGCGACGTCGTCCGCGTCGAAGGCACCGGGCCCGAAGGTCCACTCACGCGCCTGGGCCAACGGGTTGTGCACGGCGTTGCGGTGGTTGAGCTCGGCGATCCGTCCGAGGTGGGCGTGGTCGAGGCCGTAGCGGTCGTGGTAGAAGTCAGCGAGCTCGGCGAACAGCGCAGGCCAGGCGAACTCCGCCTCGACCGCCTCATGGCCGACCCACGCCGCCGAGCCCAGATGGGCGGCCGCCGTCGCCGCCGGGACACCGCGCATCACCTCGACGCCGGTGACCAGCGCGATGTCGTGGTGGCCCGCTTCGACCTCGGCGAGGGCGGCGAGCAACGCCACGCTGGCCGAGGCGCAGGCAGCCTCGTGGCGGGCGATCGGGCGGCCAGCCAGCTCCGGCACCGCCGAGGCGAGGACCCCGCCGAGGTGCGCTTGGCCAGTGAACAGCTCCGCGGCGAGGTTGCCGACGTGGGCACTGTCGATATCCGCCGCATCGAGCTCGGCGTCCTCGAGCGCGCCGTGGGTCGCGGTGGTCAGCAGCTCGGCGATGCCCGCCGTGGAGGTCTCCGCCCGTTGGGCGAAGTCGGTCTGGCTGCCCCCGAGGATGCGCACGGTCATGACAGAACCCCTTCCGGTCGTCGTCTCATGCCGGCTGCCGCACCTGGGCAACCCGGAAACGGCCGGCGATGAACGCCTCGTCGGTGAGGCAGGCGTTGCCCGCCGGGGTGAGACCGGTGACGTGGTAGTCGCTGTAGGCAGCGGCGAAGTTCAGCGGCATCGGACCGGTCAGGTTCAGGCTCAGCGACGACCCCGCATCGAGGTAGGCGCGGCTCGCCCGGTCGCGGTAGGCCGGGTCGGTGGAGTAGACGTGCGAGGCGATCGAGCCCCGCCGCGAGACGTCGTCGATCGCCTGGGCCAGCGCGTCGTCGCGGTCGCGGCAACGCACCACGAAGGAGACCGGCCCGAACCGCTCCTCGCCGAACAGCTCGCGCGCGTCCGGATCGACGACCCCGATGCTGGGGGTCAGGGTGCGCGCCTCGGGATGCTCGGGGTGCTCGTAGGGGCCCGCCTCACGCGCGAGACGCCCACGCTCGCCGACCGCCCGCTCCATATGCGCGACCAGGTCGAGCGTCCCGGGCGACTGCACCGCGCCCATCAGCCCGGCCGCGCGGTCGGGCCGTGAGGCGGTCGCATCGACCGCGTCGACGATCGCCTGCACCACCTCGTCGGCGTCGACGCTGCCGTGCGGCGTATCGACCCCGTCGCCGGGGAGGTAGATGTTCTGCACCGAGGTGCACATCTGGGCGCTGAACAGCCCGAGCGAGGTCGCGATGGCCGAGGCGGTGGCGGCCAGATCCTCGACCGCGTCGATCACCACGGTGTTGACCCCGGCGGTCTCGGTGAAGGCGATCGCGGGATGGGCGTTGCGCTCGATCCAGCTACCGAACGACGGGCTGCCGGTGAAGTCGACGATGCGGCACGCCGGGTCCTCGATCAGCTCCTTGGTGATCGGCTCGTCGACCGTGTCCGGTGCCAACTGCACGAGCGTGGTCGGCAGGCCGGCCTCGGCCAGCACCTGCTGGGCGACCTGGACCATCAGGGCCATGG
>JBKGZF010000277.1:0-4027 GCA_046545715.1 Nitriliruptoraceae bacterium
ATGTAATGGCCCAGGCGCGCCGCCAGAACAAGCGCCAGCGCGGCTCCGGCGGCGACGAGCCCGCCCAGTTGATGGGCACGCAGCCGCTCGGTCAGCAGCCACCTCGCCAGCAGCACGGTGACCCCTGGCGACAGCGAGGCGATCACCGCTGCGATCGAGACGAAGCCCGCACGCGCTGCGAACACGAAGCTCGCGGTGGCGAGCGCGCTGGTGATCCCGGACGCGGCCACCCCGGGTAGCCAGCGCCAGGGGACCTCGATCCTCCAGCGGCGCACGAGCACCACGGCACCGACCGCCACGACGATCGCGACCTGGGAGGCGATCACCGGCCAGGCACCGCTGGCGGGATCGGTCCGGTCCAGGGCCAGGTACATCGCGGCGAAGCCGACGCCAGAGCCCAGGCCCGGCCAGACACCAGCGGAGGGGGCCGCGCGACGCCGCGTCGGATCATCGGCCGCGAGGCTCACCAGGTAGATCGCTCCGAGAGCGAGCCCGATGCCCACCAGGGCCGGCGGTGACGGCTGGTTGCCGACCGCGAGGTCGGCGAGGACGGGGACGCCGGCCGCGCCGAGCGAGCTGACCGGCGAGACCACGCTCAAGCGTCCGTGCCGGAAGCCGTAGAGCAGCAGCACCCCGCCGGTCACGCCGAGGAGCCCGGCCAGGCCACCCCACAGCAGATCCGCCCTGCCCGGCGGCGTCGGCGAGAACGGCGCAGCGGCGAGCAGGAGCACGGCCAGACCGGCGAGCTGCCCGACGGCCAGCACCGACACGATCCCCAGCCGGCGGCTGTAGTGCCCGCCGAGGAAGTCGCCGAGGCCGTAGCCCACTGCCGCTCCCAGGCCGAGCAGCACCGCCGTGGTCACTCTGCCTCCAGAGATCGAACGATCCGTGACACCGCTCGGCAGCCCCGGCTACGCCCCGCTACGAACGGTGGGGACACCCGCGCCGAACGCTGGTGTCAGCCATCACCGGCGTCCGACACGCCCACTGCGAGCGGTCGGACACCGTAGCCTGCGCCCGGCGGTGGTCCGCCCAGCTCGCCGCCGGCCGCGTCCGGCCCGCCCCAACCCAGCACACCGAGGTCGTCGACGTGCCCCACGCTCCACGCCCACCCGGCCTGGTCAACCTGCGCGATCTAGGCGGCCACCCCACCGCGGACGGCCACCGCATCGCGCCAGGGCGCGTGTTCCGCGCCGCACAGCCGATCTGGCTCTCCGACGCCGAGGTCGAGCAGCTGCGTTCGCTCGGCATCGCCTCACGCCTGGATCTGCGCTCCGAGGGCGAACCAGAGAGCGCCCCCTGCATCGAGCTCGACCTGGCGGGTGTCGAGGTCCACCACGTGCCCTTCCGGGGACTGACCACGGCCACCGAGCTGCCGGACCTGGCCAGCGACGAGCAGCTGGGCATCAGCTACCTGCGCACGGCCGAGTCGAACGCGGAGGGGCTGCGGAGCGCGCTCGAGCTGCTCGCCAGCGAGACGAAGCTGGCGACCCTGGTGCACTGCGCCTGGGGCAAGGACCGGGCGGGCATCGTCGTCGCGACGCTGCTCGAGCTGGTCGGGGTCCCCCGCGAGCTCGTGGTCGCCGACTACGTCCGCAGCGAGGACGCGGTCGAGACCCTGATCGACCGGGCGCTGTCCAACGTCGACCCGGACCGGGCCCGGCAGGTGCGCCCGAAGGTGGTCGCACGCCCGGTCGTGCACGCCCGTGAGGCGACCATCACGACCTACCTCGAGCTCCTCGACCACGAGCACGGTGGGGTCCGCGGTCTACTGGCCGACGCCGGCGCGGACCTCGACGAGCTGGTCGGGGGGCTGCGTGACCGTCTGCTCGCCTGACCCGATCAGCTCGGATCGCCAGCAGCGTCGGAAGTAGGCTGGCTCCACGGCCCGGAGGCTCAGCATGCCCAGCGGCACGCGGTCACGACAGCTCCAGCTGTTGAAGCTGTGGTGGCCGGCGGCGGCGACCCTCGTCGCGCTCGCGGTCGGCGGTGGGTTCGAGCTGGCGGACGTGGGGCTCGGTGCGACCGTCGTGTGGGGGGTGGCGATCGCCGCGACGACGGTCTCGTTGGTGGTCGAGATCATCCGACAGCTGGTGCGTCGTCAGCCAGGCATCGACGTCATCGCGCTGCTGGCCATGGTCGGCGCGATCCTCCTCGGCGAGCTCCTGGCGGGAGCCATCATCGCGCTGATGCTCACCACCGGACGGGCGCTGGAGGCACAGGCCGATGACCGGGCCCGACGGGAGCTGACCGCTCTGCTGGAGGCAGCACCGCGACGGGCGCACCGACGCGACGACGACGGCGTCGTCGAGATCGACGTCGACGAGGTCGCACCGGGTGACCGGCTCGTGATCCGACCGGGTGAGACCGTGCCCGTCGATGGGATCGTGTCGGACGACGGCGCTGTCCTCGACGAGTCCGCCCTGACCGGTGAGTCACGACCCGTGGAGCGGCATGCCTCGGACCCGGTCGCAAGCGGCGCGCTCAACGCCGGTAGCCCCTTCGAGATGCGTGCCAGGGCGACCGCAGCCAACAGCACCTACCACGGGCTGGTGCGACTCGTGGAGCAGGCGCAGGCCGAGCGGCCGCCGTTCGTGCGTCTGGCCGACCGCGTCGCGCTGTGGTTCGTGCCCTTCACCTTGCTGGTCGCCGGCGGTGCGTGGGCGCTGTCGGGCGAGCCGGTGCGGGCGCTGGCGGTGCTGGTGGTCGCCACGCCCTGCCCGCTGATCCTCGCGACACCGATCGCGATCACCTCGGGGATGTCGCGGCTCGCACGCCGGGGGATGATCGTCAAGGGCGGCGGCGCGCTCGAGACGCTCGCGCGCACCCAGACGGTGCTGTTGGACAAGACCGGCACGGTCACCGCCGGGCGCCCCCGGGTGGTGGACGTCGAACCCTTCGACGGCGCCGACCCCGACGAGGTGGTGCGGCTGGCCGCCTCGCTGGAACAGGTCTCGGCCCACGTGTTCGCCCCGGCCGTGGTCCAGCTGGCCCGCGGACGCGGGCAGCAGCTGACCTATCCCACCTCGGTGTCCGAGACCGCGGGTCAGGGCATCGAAGGGGACGTCGGCGGGCACCGTGTCCGGCTCGGACGCACCGACTGGACCTCGCCCGGACCGATCCCACGGGGCGCACAGGCCGTGGTACGACGCACCGCGGTCGAGGGCAACTCGGCGGTGTTCGTCGACGTCGACGGACACCTCGTCGGGGCACTGCTGCTCGAGGACCCCCTGCGCTCCGATGCGATCCGCACGATCCGCGGCCTGCGTGATCAGGGCGTCGAACGCGTCGTCCTGCTCACCGGGGACCGACCGGACATCGCCGAGCTGATCGGTCATGCCGTGGACGTCGACAGCGTCCTCGCCGAGCGCTCGCCCGCCGACAAGGTCGCCGCCGTTGAGGCGGCCAGCGAGCGAGCGGTCACTGCGATGGTCGGTGACGGCGTCAACGACGCACCGGCCCTCGCCAACGCCGACCTCGGGATCGCGATGGGAGCCCGGGGAGCGACCGCGTCGTCGCAGGCAGCCGACATCGTGATCGTCGTCGACCGCTTCGAGCGCCTCAGCGAGGCACTGGCCATCGCTCAGCGCACCAGACGGATCGCCTGGCAGAGCATCCAGCTGGGCATGGGGCTGGCCGCCGTCGCCATGGCGTTGGCGGCCATGGGCTACCTCTCCCCGGTCGCGGGTGCTCTGGTGCAGGAGGTGATCGACGTCATCGCCATCCTCAACGCGCTGCGAGCGCTGCGTGGCCCCGAGGTCAGCCGGCCGCGGCCGGAGCTCGCCCAGGTCAGCGAGGAGCTGCGCGCCGAGCACCGCTCGCTGCAGACCGGGATCGACCGGCTTCGCAGCGTCGCCGACGGGCTCGCAGCGGATGCCACCGACACCTCGATCGAGGACCTGCACTCGCTCCACCGCTTCCTCGAGGACGAGCTGGTGCCCCACGAGCTGGCCGAGGAGCGCGACGCCTACCCGCTCGTCGCCGACGTCGCCGGTGACGCCGATCCCACCCCGGCGCTACGCCACAC
>JBKGZF010000278.1:0-3987 GCA_046545715.1 Nitriliruptoraceae bacterium
GGGTCGGCCCGCTCGCCGAGGCGTCGTCGGTCCCGGGAGCCGTTGAGGGCTGGCTCTGGTGGCCGGTGAGGGCCAGGAAGACGTCGTCCAGCGTCGGTCGGCGCAGCCCGACGTCGCGCACCTCGATGTCGGCGGCGTCCAGCTGCCGCAGCGCCTGCATCAGCGCGCCGGCGCCGCCGTCCACCGGTGCGGTCAGCAGCGCACGCTGGTGGTCGATCACCACCTCGCCGGAGGTGAGCGTGGCGATGATCGCCGCGGCTGGGTCGAGGTGGCGCGCGTCGGCGACGACCAGCTCGATGCGGTCGCCGCCGACCTCGGTCTTGAGCTCATCGGCCGTGCCGCGCGCGATCGCCCGGCCGTGATCGATGACGACGATGTCGTCGGCGAGCCGGTCGGCCTCCTCGAGGTACTGGGTGGTCAGCAGCAAGGTGGTGCCGTTGGCGACGAGTTCGCGGATGACCTCCCACATGCCGGTGCGGCTGCGTGGGTCGAGCCCGGTGGTCGGCTCGTCGAGGAACAGCACGGTGGGCTCGGCCACCAGGGCGCCGGCGAGGTCCAACCGCCGCCGCATGCCGCCGGAGTAGGTCTTGACCGCGCGGTTGGCGGCGTCGGCGAGCCCGAAGCGCTCGAGCAGGTCCATCGCGCGCTGCCGTGCCGGCCGGCGTCCCAGGTGGTAGAGCCGACCGATCATGTCGAGGTTCTCCAGGCCGGTCAGCTGCTCGTCGACGGCGGCGTACTGCCCCGACAGCCCGATGCGCGTGCGCACCGCACGGGGATCGGCGAGCACGTCGATGCCGGCCACCGTCGCGCTGCCGGCATCGGGCAGCAGCAGGGTGCTGAGGATGCGCACCGCGGTGGTCTTGCCCGCGCCGTTGGGGCCCAGCAGACCGAGCACGCTGCCCGCCGGCACGCTGAGGTCGAGGCCGGCCAGCGCCGTCACCTCCCCGTAGCGCTTGGTTAGGCCCTCGGCCTCGATCACCGCACCCATACCGAGCGCTCCTCTCGAACGAACCCCGCGACGTTACGGGCCGCGTCGTCCCCTGGCATCGACCGCACCTGCTGTGTCGCGCCAGCCGCGCGTCGGTGGGGTGGTGCCGCGGTGGTGACAGCGCCACCGTGCGGCGGGACGGCGCGGGGCCCGTTCGGGTGGACGGTACCGTTGTGCACGCAACCTCCTATCCCGCGGCCATGGCCATCCCGGCCTGGCCCCGACCAGCTCCCCGTGAAGGCCCGCTTCCATGACCGTCGATCCCGCCCGTTCGTCCGCCGCCTACGTCGAGGACGAGTTCGACCGGGACATGCACTACATCCCCGACCGCATCACCCGCGACGCGCGCGACGGCTGGCCGGTCGAGCCGGATCGCTACCGCCTGGTGGTCTCGCGGGCTTGTCCCTGGGCCAACCGCGCGGTGATCGTCCGGCGGCTGCTCGGCCTCGAGGACGCCATCTCGATGGGGATCTGTGGGCCGACCCACGACCAGCGCAGCTGGACCTTCGATCTCGACCCCGGCGGGGTCGATCCCGTGCTCGGCATCGAGCGCCTGCGCGATGCGTACCTCGCCCGCTACCCGGACTATCCACGCGGGATCACCGTGCCGGCCCTCGTCGAGGTCGCCAGCGGCAAGGTGGTCACCAACGACTTCCCGTGGATCACCCACGACCTCGCGACCGAGTGGGTCGACCACCACCGCGACGGCGCACCGGAGCTGTGGCCAGAGCGGCACCGCGACGAGATCGAGGAGCTCAGCCAGCGGATCTTCTCCGACGTCAACGACGGGGTCTACCGCTGCGGCTTCGCCGGCCGCCAGCGCTCCTACGAGCGCGCCTTCGACCGGCTGTTCGCCCGGCTCGACCAGCTCTCACAGCGCCTGGAGCAGCAGCGCTACCTCGTCGGGGACACGATCACCGAGGCCGACATCCGGCTGTTCGTCACCCTGGTGCGCTTCGACGCGGTCTACCACGGCCACTTCAAGTGCAACCGCAACAAGCTCACCGAGCTGCCGGTGCTCTGGGCCTACGCCCGCGACCTGTTCCAGACGCCCGGGTTCGGCGACACGATCGACTTCGACCACATCAAGCGCCACTACTACGAGGTCCACCGCGACATCAACCCCACCGGTGTGGTGCCCAAGGGACCGGATCTGAGCGTGTGGGCCGAGCCGCACGGCCGTGAGGAGCTCGGTGGCTCTCCCTTCGGTGACGGCACGCCGCCGGGCCCGCCCCCGCAGGGCGAGCGCATCGACCCGGCGCACAACCCCGCGCTGTACGCGGTGCGAGCGTGCTGACCGCATGGGGGGTCGGGGGAGTCCTGGTCAGTGCTGTCAGTGCAGGCCGGGCGGCCCGCCCTCGTCGGGGCTGCGCAGCGAGACCGGCGGTCCGAGGATCTCGCGCACGACGATGCCCTGGCGGAGCTGGTCGGGCGCGTGTATCCGGCGGCTGATCCACTGCGACTCGCGGGCACGGCGCGTCGCCCCCTCCTGCTCCTGGCGGTCGGCGCGGGCCTGCCGCCGTTGCGCGGTCCCGATGGCGGCGCTGCCGACCTCCCCGCCCTTGATCGAGCGGTCGGTCGCAGCGTCGCGGCCCTGCTGGACCGCCTGGCGGGCACGCTGACGCGCCTCGGCGCGCTCGGTCGCGCCGCCGGAGCGGACGCTGGAGCCCACCCGTTGCGCAGCTTCGCGCCCGCGCTCGACGACCTCCTGACCGTGGGAGATGAGCTGCTCGCCCTGCTCGGCGAGGTCCTCGACCGCCCCGCGCCCGCGCTGGACCGCTTCGCGGGCTCGGTCGCGCAGGCCCGACGGCGGTGGGGGAGGTGGTGGTGCGGCGCCTCGCCGCTGCGGCAGTCGGTCCGAGCTCATCGCTGCCTCATTCCTCGTCGTGGGCGATCGAGCTGCGCATGCGGGTGTCGGCCTCGACGTTGTCCAGGCGGTACTTGTCCATCACCCCGAGGTTGCCCGAGCGCAGGGCCTCGGCGAGCGCGCGCGGGACCTCGGCCTCGGCCTCGACGACCTTGGCGCGCATCTCCTGCTCGTTGGCGATCGCCATGGCGCGGCGCTCCTCGGCCTTGGCCTGGGCGATGTTCTTGTCGGCCTCGGCCTGATCGGTCTGCAGCTCCGCGCCGATGTTGCGGCCGATGTCGACGTCGGCGATGTCGATCGAGAGGATCTCGAAGGCGGTCCCGGCGTCCAGGCCGCGCTCGAGCACCCGACGGGAGATGTCGTCGGGGTTCTCCAGCACGTCCTTGTGGCTGTCGGCCGAGCCGATCGAGGAGACCGAGCCCTCGCCGACGCGGGCGATGATGGTCTCCTCGCCGGCGCCGCCGACCAGCCGCTCGATGTTGGCCCGCACCGTCACCCGGGCCACGGCGATGACCTGGATGCCGTCCTTGGCGACCGCGGCGATGCGCGGGGTCTCGATCACCTTGGGGTTGACGCTGACCTGGACGGCCTCGAGCACGTCACGCCCGGCCAGGTCGATGGCCGTGGCGCGCTTCCAGGGCAGCTCGATGTTCGCGCGGTCGGCCGAGATCAGCGCGTCGACCACGCCGCCCACACCGCCGCCGGCCAGGACGTGGGCCTCCATCTGGCCGATGTCGAGCTCGATGTCGGCCTTGGTGGCGCTGATCAGCGGGCGGATGATCTCGCCGGGGTTGACCTTGCGCAGCCGCATCCCGATCAGCGTGCCGAGGCTGACGCGCACCCCGGAGAACAGCGCGGTGATCCACAGCCCGACCGGGACGAAGTACAGCAGGAACGCCACGACGATGACGACCGCCGCGCCGATGATGAGCAACAGGGTGGTGTCCATGCCGACCTCCGGATCGCGGCCGGGGGCACCCCCGGCGATCGCACACGACCGTAGTGCGGGCGGCGTCGTCGGGCGCGCGGTCGTGCTCA
This sequence comes from Nitriliruptoraceae bacterium, assembly GCA_046545715.1. Taxonomy (GTDB): domain Bacteria; phylum Actinomycetota; class Nitriliruptoria; order Nitriliruptorales; family Nitriliruptoraceae; genus SKTG01. The sequence continues at coordinate 3,894 of JBKGZF010000278.1, forward strand.
GCCGCGTGCGCGGCGCACCACACGCCGGTAGCGCTCGGCCCGCACCACCTCGACGGGCTCGCCCTTCTCGAGGTAGTCGCCGGTGGTCACGACG
>JBKGZF010000279.1:0-3973 GCA_046545715.1 Nitriliruptoraceae bacterium
CGCCCACGTCGAGCCCGGCTCTAGCTTGTCGGCCACCTTCATGCTCGAGGAGGCCGGGACCTACACCTTCTACTGCAGCGTCCCCGGTCACCGGGAGGCCGGCATGGAGGGCGAGCTCACCGTCACCGAGGGCTGAGCCGTGCCCGCTCTAGACTGACCTGCGGCGAGGGTGGCGTCGTGCGACAGTGGGCGTGTCCACGGCGTCCACCGCAGGGCGTCGACGCAGGGAGGGAGCATGCCCGACGGTCATGGGGTCAGCGCGGAGCGGTTGCTCGGCACCCTGGAGTACGAGGTGATGCGCGCGCTGTGGCAGACGGCGCCGGCGAGCGTCCATGCGGTGCGTGAGCAGGTGAACCGGCGCCGCTCCGGGGACGCCCAGCTGGCCTACACCACGGTGATGACCGTCCTCGCCCGTCTGCACGACAAGGGGGTCGTCGACCGCGAGCGGCGCGGCCGCGGCTACGACTACACCCCGGCCTTCGACGAGGCGCAGCTGGTCGAGCACCTCGGCCGACGCGAGGTGAGCGAGCTGCTCGACCGCTATGGCGAGGTCGCCCTGGCCCAGTTCGCGGCCGCGCTCGAGCAGGCCGACCCGCAGCTGCTGCGACGGCTGCGTGACAGCGCGGAGGCGGGCGATGCCTGACCGCTGGGCACGGGTCAGCTTCGCGATCGGGCTCAGCGCCTTCTGCCTGCTCGGTGTGGGCTCAGGCCACCACCTCGGCGTCACGGCTCGACTCGCCGCCCTGCTGACCGCGGTGCTCGCGCTGCTGGTGTCGATCCGGGCGCTGCGCCACCGGTCCCTGGTGCGTGGTCTCCAGGCCCTCTCCACGCCCACCGAGGTGGCTGGCACACCGGTGCGGGTCGGCGACCTCGGTGATGCCGCGTTCGTCGCTGGGCTACGCCACCCCACGATCTACCTCGATCGGCGGCTCTCCGCGACGCTCACACCGCGACAGCGACGTGCGGTGCTGCTCCACGAGCAGGCTCACCAGCGCGCCCTCGATCCCGTCCGGCTGCTGCTGTTGGACCTGATCGCGCCGCTGCTGCGGATGCTGCCCCAGGGCGAGCAGTGGCTGGCGGCGACCCTGGCGCGGCGCGAGATCGCCGCCGACCGCTACGCGCTCACACACGGCGCCACCCGCGCTGATCTGGCCGGTGCGCTGGTCGCGCTGCCGCCGCCTCGCCTGGCCGGGGTGGCCGGCTACACCCCCGTGATCGATCTGCGGCTGCGCGCCCTGCTCGACGGCGAGGTGGAGGTGCGCCTGCCCGCTGCGGTGCACCGCACGCTGCTGTTCGTCGTCGGGGGCTCGATCGGCGCTGCGGCGTGCAGCTGGGTCGTCCACGACCTGGTCGACGCGGTGTTGCTGCTGCCGTGCTGCTGACCGGCGCAGTCTCCACATGACCTCCACACCGTCACCATCGGGCCCGTACTGCCCGGTGATTCGCTCCCTGCTGTGGCCATCACCTACGCGCCACATCCCCTGCGCCACACCACCTGCCCCCAGGGAGCATCGTCATGCGGACCAAGCTGATCGCCACCATCCTCACGCTCACCGCGCTCGTCGCCGTCCTCGTCGGCGCGGCCGCCGCCTTCGGGCCGCCGTTCGCCACCGCCGGTGACGACGACCGGCCGGGGCCTGGTGCGCGTGCCGGCGACCGGCCGGGGCCCCAGGCGCTGGCCGACGCCGACGAGGCCGACTACCTCGCCCGGATGATCCCTCACCACGAGGAGGCCATCACCGCCGCCGAGCAGTTGCGCGACGGCACCGAGCGCGCCGAGATGCGCGAGCTCGCCACGAGCATCATCGAGCAGCAGAGCGCGGAGCTCGACCAGTTGGAGGCCTGGCTCGACGAGTACCACCCCGACGCCGATCGTGGCGTCGACTACGAGCCGATGATGCGCGACCTCGATGGGCTCGAGGGCGACGAGCTCGACCGGGCCTTCCTCGAGGACATGATCCCCCACCACCGCACCGCGGTGATGATGTCCCACCGGCTGGTGTTCAGCGGTGCGGCCGAACATGACGACGTCGCCGACCTCGCACGGGACATCGCCGACGAGCAGCGCGAGGAGATGCACCAGATGCGGCTGTGGCTCGCCGACTGGTTCGATGTGGCTCCCGGAGCTGGCCCGGAGGGTGAGCGCAGGATGGGCCACGCGGGTGCCGGTCGGCGCGGTGGTCCTGGGGACGGCGTCTGCGACGGCTCGGGTCCCGCCGAAGGCGCGGGGTTCGGCCGCGGTACGGGCGACGGCCCGGGGCAGGCACGCGGCCACGGCCGGGGCATGCGCGGTGGGACCTCACCGACGCGGTAGCTCGAGGGTGAACGCCGCGCCACGCCCGGGGACGTTGCGGGCGTGGACGCGGCCGTCGTGCGCCCGGGCGAGCTCGGCGACGACCGCGAGACCCACGCCACTGCCGCCGGTGCGGCGCCCCGCCTCGCCCTGCCAGAAGCGGTCGAAGACGTGGGGCAGCTCCTCGTCGGGGATGCCGGGTCCGTCGTCGATCACCTCCAACGTCACCGGATCGCCGTCGGTGACGCGCACGGTGATCCGGCCGTCGGGCGGGCTGAACTTCGCGGCGTTGGTCAGCATGTTGGTCACGATCTGGCCGAGCCGCAGGGCATCGCCGCGCACCGGCGCACCTTCCACCTCGACGTCGAGGTGGTGGCCGTCGTCACGCAGCCGCGGTGCGTGCAGCGTGAGCAGGTCCTCGACCAGGACGCCGAGGTCCAGCGCCTCGAGGTCGAGGTGCAGCCCGGCGGACTCGGCGGCGGCCAGGGCCTCGAGGTCGCCCACCAGGCGTGCGAGCCGTGCGATCTCCTCGCGGATCGAGGCGAGGCGCTCGGGATCGGGCTCGCTGACACCGTCGAGCAGGGCGTCGCATTCGCCGAGGGCGATCGCCAGCGGGGTGCGCCGCTCATGGGCGACGTCGGCGATCAGCGCGCGTCGCAGCTCGTCCTGGCGCTCGAGGGTGTCGGCCATCCGGTCGACCGCGGCGCCGGGCGTGCCGAGCTCGCCGGGGGCGTCGGCGGTGAGGCTGCGGGTGCCGCGGTCGCCGGCGGCGACGGCCTCCACCGTGCTCGTCAGCCGCGTCAGCGGGCGGGTCACCCGGGTGGCCACCACCCCGGCGGTGAGCAGCGCCAGCAGGCTCGCCACACCGGCGGCGGTCAGCACGTTGCGGGTCAGCGCGTCGCCGAGCTGGGCGGCGGCCGAGGCCTGCGGTCCGGTGGGGAAGCGCACCTCGAGCGTGCCGACCTCGCGGCCCTCGGCCTCGATCGGGACCTCGACGGGGTGGCTGGTCTCGAGCGGCGGGTCGGCGAGGCCCTCGCTCGGCGGGTCGGTGGGGCCGCCACCCGGTGCGCCGGCTGGTCCGTGCATGCGCTGGCGCATGTGACGCATCTCGTCGGTGGTATCGATGCCGATCGGTGCGCCGTCGGCGTCGAGGATCGTGGTGGAGGCGCCTTCGGAGCTGGCGACCGCGAGCGCGGGGCGCAGCTCGGCGTCCTCCCAGCCATCGGCCTGCTCGTGGGCGTCGCCGAGCAGCGCCGCGGTGCGCTCGGCGGCCTGCTGGTGCTGGCGCTCTACGAGCTCGCTGACCCCACCGCGGGCGGCGAGCAGCGTGAGCACCGTCAGCACGGCCACCGCGGCGAGGGCGACGCCGACGAAGGCGATCGCCAGTCGTGCGGCGAGCGGGCTCACGCCTGCGGCGGTGCCCCTGGACCGCTGCTCGTCCACCTCAGCCCCGATCGCGGGCGAGTCCGAGGCGGTAGCCGCCACCGAGCACGGTCTCGATGATGCGGGGCTCGCCCGGGTCGCGCTCGAGCTTGCGGCGCAGGTTCTTGATGTGCGAGTCGACGGTGCGCTCGTAGCCCTCGAACTCGTAGCCGCGGGTGCGGTTGATCAGCTCCGCCCGGGAGTAGACCCGGCCGGGGGTGGTCGACAGCGCGACCAGCAGCGACCACTCCGTGGGGG
>JBKGZF010000280.1:0-3970 GCA_046545715.1 Nitriliruptoraceae bacterium
CGGCTGCGGTCGGCGTCGGCGCCACGGTGCTCCGCGCTCTGGCGCTCGCCCGGCACATCCTGGCGGTGGAACGCATGGAAGGCGGTCAGGGCCTTCTCCGCCTGCAGGCCGTCGAGCTGCCCCGAGATGCGCACACCGCCGTCACTGGTGGTGGTCATCGACAGGCGACGGCGCGCGTGGCGCCGACGCTCTCCGCGCCGGGCGACCTCGTGGTCGAGCTCGGCGAGGCGGCGGCGTGCCAGGCGGCCCAGGGCGACCGGATCGAGCCGTCCGGCAGCCTCGGTCAGCTCCGTCTCGAGACGGGTACGGACCTCGGGCGTAACGCCCCGGACCACATCAGCGATCACCGCCAGGTGCGCTTCGCTGAGCCGCCCGGCACGGAAGCCGTCGGCGACCACCCCGGGCTCGCGCGTCTGCTGGCCCGCACGGACGGCTCGCTTGGCCTCGCCAGGCGGCAGTTGGAGCCGGTCGCGCAGCAACTGCCGGGTCTCACGCTCCGCGTGCTGCTCGCGACCACGTCCCGCAGCCGCCTTGGCATGGGCGTGCCACCTCGACGTCGCCGTCGCCCGGATCGCGGTCAACCGACCGAGCTCACGCTGGACCCGCTCGAGCAGCCCCTCGAGGTCCTTGGGGCCGAGCGGCTCCAGAGGTGCGGCCCCCAGTCGGTCGAGCGCTGTGGCCAGATCGGCGAGGGCGGCGTGTACCTCACCCGTCGGATCCGCGCCGGCGTCCGCGCCAGCCTCGGTTGCGCTGATCGTCTGGTCATCGAGGCGACCGTCCCTACCGACCGAGCGCAGGCCAGCCGGCACGGCCGCAGCGACCGGGCGGTCGGCGGCCGCAACAGCGACGGCTCCCATCAGGGCCACCTCCTGCGCGATGTATCGGGGACGACGGGTGAATCAGGGACAAGCGGGGTCGGCGGGGCTCCGGGGTTCGGTGGTGTTCGTTCGGCCACAGGCCCCGCGCAAGGGCGTGCAGATGACCGTCGGATGTACCGGAACGCTTCGATGTTGAGGAACGTTATCGAACGTATGTTCGCCAATCAAGGACTATCCCCAACCTCGATGCCGACACCGCTACTGTCCCCGCGCCCCGCTCGCCCGGAGTTGCCTTGCCACCGCTGCGCCACGTCCTGCTGGTCCTGCTGGGCGGCAGCCTGGGCGCGCTCGCCCGTGCCGCGCTGTCAACGGCCATCGCGACCCCGCCACTGTCACTGCCGCTCGCAACGCTCGTGGTCAACGTGAGCGGTGCGTGGCTGCTGGCGGTGCTGCTGGGCGCCCTCGCAACGCGGCTCGTGAGCGAACCGACGGGGCGCCTGCTGCTGGGGACGGGCGTCCTCGGCTCCTTCACGACCTACAGCACGCTCGCTGTCGAGGTGGACGGGCTGCTGCGCGCTGGCGCCGTCGAGCTGGGGCTCGGCTATGCAGCCCTGACCGTGCTGCTCGGCCTCGCTGCGGCCTGGATCGGCCTTCGCAACGGCCGTCGCCTCGACGTCGCGATCACCCGACGCACCGCCCTGCGACGCGCCGACCCGCGACGCGTCAGCCCGCGACGCGCCGACCCGCGACGCGCCCGCCCCCGACGCGCCGATCGTCGCGTACCGAGCGATGAACGGCAACGGTCATGATCTGGGTGTGGATCGCTCTCGCCGGCGGGATCGGGGCGGCCGCTCGCTTCGTCGTCGACGTGCTCGCCGCGAGCCATCTGACGAGGCGCACGGCGTCCGCGCTGCCCCTCGGTTCGCTGCTGGTCAACCTCAGCGGCTCGTTCCTCGCCGGCCTGGTCGCTGGCGTCGCCACCCGCGGGCTGCTCGCGCCCGAGCTTGGCACGGTGCTCGGGGGCGGCTTCCTCGGTGGGTACACGACGTTCTCCAACGCGATGTACGAGGCGGTGTGGCTGCTCGACCGTGGTCAGCGGGTGACGGCAGCCATCCACGTGCTGCTGACGCTGGTCACCAGCGTCCCCGCCGCGGGCCTCGGCCTGTGGCTGGCGAGCTGACCAGCAGCGGACCCTGGTCCGTGGCTGGCAAGCTGACCAACCACGGACCATGCCCGGTGGCTGGCAGGTTGACGAGCGCCGCGCTCGCGCGATCGTTCGTCACGGGTCCTGCCCATCGCCCCACTGCCGACCAGCCCCAGCCCATCGCCCCCAGCCCATCGATCCCCAGGGAGGAACCGTGCACAACCTCGAACCGATCGAGCAGCTGGCCAGCGAGGAGACCGGCCTCGCCGTGGTGGCCACCACGCGCGCTGACGGCACCGTCCAGGCCAGCGTGGTCAACGCCGGCGTGCTGCCGCACCCGGTGAGCGATGAGCTCGTCGTGGGGTTCGTCACCCGTGGCGGCTCGCTCAAGCAGCGCAACCTGCGACAGCGCCCGGCCTGCACCCTCACCTTCCGTCGCGGGTGGCGGTGGGCGACCGTCGAAGGCGACGCACAGCTGGTCGGACCGGACGACCCGGTGCAGGGCATCGACGGTGAGCAGCTCACCGGCCTGCTGCGAGCGATCTTCCGCTCTGCTGGCGGCACCCATGACGACTGGGAGGAGTACGACCGCGTGATGGCCGAGGAGCGCCGCACCGCGGTGCTCGTGCGCCCTCACCGCGTCTACGGTTCCAGCTAGGTGGCGCACACGCCCGATGGTCGTGACGAGGCGAGGGTCACGGTCAGTCGGGAGGAGCGAAGAACTCGAGCGCGATGCCGTCGGGGTCCTTGAAGCTCAGCCCCGAGCCGTAGTGGGCGTCGACGACACCGCCGTGGTCGATGCCGAGCTCGTCCAGCCGCAGCTGCCACCGCGCCAGCGCATCCCGATCGTTGCAGCCGAACGCGATGTGATCCAGACCGATGCGTAGCTCGGTGAAGGCGCCACCTGCGTCGGTGCCTGGGTGTTGGTGGAGTCCGAGCAGCGTGTCGCCGAGCAGGAACACCGTGTGGTGGAAGCCGCCGTCGGTGCCCTCGTCGAGCACGGGCCCGGCACCGACGAGCCGCTCGTACCAGGGACGGCTCACGGCGAGGTCGGCGACGGTCACCGCGACATGGGCGATGGCGGGGAAGTCAGGCATGGTGGTCTCCGGTCGTGCTGACGGTGAGCGAGAGGACATCGGGGCGCGCGTAATGGCCGGTGGGGTCGAAGGCGCGCCGACCAGCCGCGATCAGGTCGAGATCGAGGGGTGCGGTGACGTGCCCGTCGGCGCCGACGAGCGGGCCCGCGAGGACGCCGCCGCCCGGCGCGACGATGGTGGTGTTGCCGTTGGACAGGTGGTCCTCGGCGCCCCCGTAGATGCCGTCGGCGCCAGGGAGGTCGCGCGGGACATCGCAACCTCGCAGGTAGGCGCTGACCCCGACGACGAAGACCTGGCCCTCCTTGGCGATGTGGCGCAGCGTCGGCACCCACTCGTCGCTGTTGTCCCAGGTGGGGGCGAGCAGGACGTCGATCCCCCGCTGGTAGAGGGCCGCACGGGCCAGTGGCATGTAGTTCTCCCAACAGATCAGCGATCCCACCCTCACGCCCCCGATGTCCACGACGGTGAGCAGCGGTCCCTGGCCGTTGGCCCAGACGAGGCGTTCGGCGCCTGTGGGCACCAGCTTGCGGTGAAGACCGGCGACCGCCCCGGTGTCGTCGATGTAGACCACGGTGTTGTAGAGGGTCGCGGAGGCGGTGCGCTCAGCGACGCCCAGCGCCACCCAGACACCGGCGTCCGCAGCGGCGGCACGGACCGGATCGAGGTGGGGGCCAGCCACCTCGACAGCCTGGTCCTGGAAGCGCGCATACCAGTCACCGTCGCTCCACGGCCGCTGCCGCCAGAGCCAGTCCGGGTAGCCCGGCACGAACGATTCGGGGAACACCACGAGGTCCGCCTCATCAGCACCGGCCTTGCTGACGTGCTCGGCGACGAGCAGGAGGGTGGCGTCCCGATCGAGATAGGCGGGTGTGCCTTGCACGGCAGCGACCTTGAACGCCTCACGTGAGGTC
>JBKGZF010000281.1:0-3941 GCA_046545715.1 Nitriliruptoraceae bacterium
AGGCTGGGCTTGCCGCCATCGACGCTCGTGGGCGCGGTCATCCCCGTGACGAAGGGATCGACCCACCGCTCGAGGTTCAGCCGCGACAGCAGCACACCGGCGATCACGGCCATGGTCATACCGGTCAGCACGTACAGCGCGGCGATCTCCCAGCCGACCATGCCGGCGAGCATGACCACCCCGATCTGGTTGATCAGCGGTGAGGTGATCAGGAACGTCAGCGTCACCCCGAGTGGGACCCCAGCAGCGACGAAGCCGATGAACAGCGGCACCGACGAGCACGAGCAGAACGGGGTGATGGCGCCGAACACCGCGGCGAGACCGAACCCCACGGCGACGTGCCGACCGACGATCAGGTCGCGCACCTTCTCCGGGGGGACCGCCGACCGGGCGAGGCTGATGGCGAAGATCAGCCCGACGATCAGCAGCATGATCTTGGCGGTGTCGTAGAGGAAGAAGTGGACGGCGCTGCCAAGCCGGGTCTCGGCATCGAGGCCCAGCAGGTCGTAGATCAGCAGATCCCACAGCCGCTCGTTGACCGCGTAGAGCACGGCCCATGCCCCCGCCACTCCCAGCAGTCCCCAGACCAGCCGACGGGAGGTCGGGACGCTCGGCTCCACGCTGCCGTGCTCGTCGGTGCCGAGGTCCCCTCGCTGCCCCGTGCTGCTCATCGTCGTCGCCTTCCGATGCTCCACGGCTGCCAAACGCGCAGGTGAGACGCTGGGCCCCGCGTCCGCCCGACGGTCCGTGCCCGACGGTCCTTACCCGACGGACGGTGACGGGACGAAGGGAGCCCGCTACGCTGCCTGCAGTAACGTGCAACCAAGCCTAGCGCTGCTTGCAGCTATCTGCAACCAAGTGAGGTACGGCCGCAGCGCAACCCGTCGGATCGAGGCTCAGCCGAGGTGGTGGCAGGGCAGCGGCGAACGGGGCCTGCGCTCGATCAGGGAGCCAGCCGTGAGCGAGACGACCGACGCCGGCGGTGTGGCAGCAGCGATGACTCACGCTGCGGACGCCGCCGAGGAGCTCACGACGGCTGCCGCTGCCTTCCAGGCGCTCGGCATGACCCGACGGCTGCAGGTCATGCAGCTGTTCGTGCACGTCTCCGGCACGTTGTGCGGCTGCGAGATCGCCGACGTCCTCGAGCTCGAGGACTACCAGGTCTCGCGCGACCTCGCCGCGCTGCGCAAGGCCGGGCTGGTGGAGGCGCGCGAGCGGGTCGGCACCTGGATCCACTACCGGTGCGCCACCGATCCCGGCCCGACCCTCACAGAGCTGCTCGCCCTGATCGGTGAGATCCCACTCGCACCAACCACCACGGCTCGGCTCGAGCGGCGGCTGTCGTTCCGGGAGCAGGGCGGCGGGGTCCGAGGGGTCGGCGACCCCGAGGTGCTCGCCGCCCTCGACCAGGCCGGTCACGCCCAGCTGCCGGTGTGGGGCCAGCAACGCTGACGAACCCAGCCACCGGACGCCGGACGCGCCCGTAGGCCCTCAGCGTCGGCGGCCTGCCTGACGCTCCACCTCGATGGTCAGATGATCAGCATCGCCGACGCCTCGGAGCGTCGAGGCCACGCCCCGCACGGTGCTGGTGACCATCCGCTGGGCGAACCCGCGCAGGGGGACGTCACGGCCATCGGCGTGCAGGACGGCGTGGTCCGGGCCGAGCCGTTCGCGCTCCTCGGCGACCACCTTGACCACCGATCGCACCGTGTCGTCGGTGAACCGCTCATCGGCGGGGCGGGTCACGTCAGCCAGGATCGGATCAGCCACCCCGCGTGGCTGACGGCCCTCGACAGCGGCGCGCACCTTCGGCCACCGGCTGGCGCTGAACCCCTCGAGCAGCACGACATCACCGCGCAGTCCACCCAGCAGCTGCGCGAGCTGCTCGGTCGTCTCCCCGGACGCGACCGTCAGCTCCAGCAGTCCGTCGGGACCGAGCACGGCGACGGGATCCGCGCCCGCCGCGCTCACACGCTGGTTGTCGGCGTCCGTGCGGTCGGGCTGGAAGCCGTGGGGGGCGTGCTTGACGTAGGCGACCCGCAGCTGCTCAGCCACCAGGGCCGCGACGACCTGTTCGGCAAGCAGCGTCTTGCCGCTGCCGGCGTCGCCGACGATCGCGACGATGGGCATCGTGTCTCTCCCCGCTGCGACAACAGCACCGTGCGGCAGCGCTCACGATAGGCCGACTGCGCGACGACCGTGCGCCGGTGTCGCCTGGCACATCCACCGCACGTTCGCTCACCGAACCGGTAGCCGGCAACCTCACCGCGCAAGGACCGCCCATGCCACCCGCACCCCTGGCCCGCGCCGTCGATGCTGCCCTCGAGGCCAGCGTGGTGCTGTCGTTCAGCCGCGTCGGCCACGCCGTTCGCTCGCGCCTGGAGGGCTGGGACGACCCCCACCACCTCAACGGCACCGGGCGGCGCGTGCTGGTCACCGGCGCCAACTCCGGCCTGGGCTACGCGACCGCCCGCCGACTGTTGTCCCTCGGCGCCGAGGTGCTGCTGACCGTGCGCGACCACGCCAAGGGCGAGGACACGCTCGCCCGCCTGTCCACAGAGCTCGGATCGCAGGTCGCCGCGCGGGCGAGCTACGACCTGCTCGACCTCGACGACCTGGCCAGCGTGCGACGCTTCGCCGCCGACCGCCGCGCCGAGGACCTAGCCATCGACGCGCTGGTGCACAACGCCGGTGCGATGTTCGCCACGCGGCAGGTGACCGTCGACGGGCTCGAGCGCACCTACCAGGTCCACGTCGTGGCACCGTTGCTGCTCACCGCCCTGCTGCTGCCAGCGCTGTCGGCGAGCGCGCCATCGCGGGTCATCACGGTGACCTCCGGTGGGATGTACGCGCAGCGGCTGGATACCGAGCGCGTAGACTCGCCCGACGGCTACCGACCCAGCGTCGCCTACGCCCGCGCGAAGCGTGCCCAGGTGGCGCTCACCGAGCAGTGGGCGCATCGGTTCGGGCACACCGGCATCGGCTTCTTCGCCGCCCACCCGGGCTGGGCCCTCACCCCCGGCGTCGAGGCGTCGCTGCCGGGCTTCCGGCGTCTGACCGGACCGATCCTGCGCGACCCCGACCAGGGAGCGGACACGGTCGTCCAGCTTGCCTTGGCCGACGGCCTCGACGAGCACACCGGCCGGCTGTGGCACGACCGGCGTCCCCGCAGCCAGCACAAGGTGCCCTGGACCGTGTCCGCCCCGGACGAGGCCGACCGGCTGTGGGCCCGCGTCTGCCGCGACGCCGAGGTGACGCCGAGCCTGCCCGCGAGGTAGCAGCAGCCGACCACCGAGGGTCGCGCCACGTCACCTCGCCACCACGCCCGCAGCGACGTAGCAGCAGCCGACCACCCACGGCCTGCTGACGTCACGTCGCCGGTCGACCACGGCAGCAGCCGTCAGCCAGGTTCGCGGTCCGGCACCAGCTCGAAGTGCATCGGGTCGGGCAGCAGCCAGTCGTCGCCGTTGGTGAAGCCATGCTCGGCCATCACCTCGACCAGCTCCGCCGGGGGCGCTGCGTCGCTGCCCTGGGCCAGCCGTTCGGGGTCGAGGTCGATCGCGATACCCCAGGCATGGGCTGACAGCGGCCCGTCAGTGGTCTGCAGGCGTGGCACCCAGCAGCCGGCCAGGTCACCGGGTGAGACCAGCTCATCCGCGCCGCGACGCTGCAACGCCTCCATCGCACCCCGCAGCGCCTCCAGCGCCTCGCGGTGGCAGGTGACCTCGCCGAGCAGGGGCAGCGATGCGCTGGCGACCTGCTCGTCGATCCATGCCCCCTCCTGCTCGATGTCGCGGCCGGGCGCATCCCGCAGGGCGAACTCACCGAACGCCGCCTTTCGCCGCGCCGGTGCGGTCACCGCGTCGGCGTGGCGCAGCACCGGGGTGTCGCCGCTGCCGCGGACGCGCACCGGTGGATCGTCTCCCACCACCTCCTCGAGC
>JBKGZF010000282.1:0-3933 GCA_046545715.1 Nitriliruptoraceae bacterium
CGCCTACCTCCACGACATCGGACACAGCCCGGCGCTGCAAGCGACCAGACACCACGGGATCGATGGCGCCCGATCCCTCCAGGGCCGCGTCGCGGGCCGCGTCGTCGCACTCGTCGCCCACCACAACAAGGCTCGGTGGGAAGCGCAGCTCCTCGGCCTCGCCGCCGAGTTCGGCGCCTTCCCCCGCGAGGCATCCAGCGTGGCGGACGCGCTCACCTACTGCGACATGACCGTCGGACCCACGGGGTGCGGGTCGCCCTCACCGAGCGCCTCGAACACGTCCAGTGTCGCTACGGACCCGAGCCCCTACTCAGCCGGTCGCTCGTGCTGTCCCGCCCCTACCTCGAAGCTGCCGTCGCACGCGTCCAGCAACGGCTGCACCCCGACCCTGAGCGCCGGGACATCTACCTGAGCACGGCATCCCCGCCAACCAGGTAGTCCGCCACCCGCAAGCGGATCGCCGGGCAGACGTCCAAGACGTCCCGAGGTGCGGTGTCGATGCCTGTGGATAACTGTCATGCTGCCTCCCGCAACATGGGAGATTGTCACTCGACAAGGAGGCAGCAGCGTGACGATGGACAATCTCCCACCCACCATGAGTGTCGAGAGTGCTGGCCGGCTACTCGGTCTCAGCCGGAGCAGTGCCTACCGCGCTGTAGAGCGGGGAGAGCTCCCGACGATCCGCCTTGCTGGGCGAATGCATGTCCCCACAGCTCGCCTCCTCGAGATGCTGGGCTACTCGGTCGGTGAGCCGGACCTCCGAGAGGCGCTGGCCTCATGAAGGGGAGTGTCTACAAGCGTTGCCGAAGGTGTGGGCGAACCGTGCCTGCCCGCGCTTGCCCGGGCTGCGACTCGCGTGACTTCCGATGGGCATATCGCGTCTACACCGGCAAAGACAGCCAGGGCCGTTGGATCGAGGAGCGACGCAGCGGCTTCGCGACCCGAGCCGACGCGCAGCGCGAGCTCACAGAGGTCGTGTCGTCCGTCAACCATGGCACTCACGTATCGAAGATCACCCTCACCGTGGCGGAGTACCTCGTCGACGAGTGGCTGGTCGCAACGGCACCGCCCAGGGTTCGTCCTGAGACCTGGCAGGACCGTCGCCGCAACCTCACGCACCACGTCGTTCCACGCATCGGGGACGTCAGGTTGCAGGAACTCGGTGCACCGCACCTCAACCGCCTCTACTCGGCCCTTCTCAGCGAGGGACGAGTAGACGGCACAGGTGGCCTGTCGCCGACCAGCGTTCGACGCATCCACAGCATGGTCCGCAAGGCGCTGAATGACGCGGTGCGTTGGGGGCTGCTCACTCGCAACGTCTCCGAGTTGGCCGACCCTCCTCCGGCACGTCTCGCTGCCGCCGCTCGTCGACGCTCGATGAGGACCTGGTCAGCGGCAGAGCTTCGCGCCTACCTACGTGCCACCGAGGGAGAACCGCTGTACCCGCTCTGGGTTCTCGCCGCCACCACAGGGCTACGGCGCTCAGAGCTACTCGGACTCAGCTGGAGCGACATCGATGTCGCCGCCGGGACACTCACAATCCGAGCCACCGTCGTATCAGACGCCGATGGCAACTACCAGCTCGTCGAGGATCAGAAGACCGCCGTCGCCGCCCGGACGATCCACGTGGATCAGCGGACCCTCCAGACGCTCGAGCAGCACCGGCTCGCACTCGACCGGATACGCGACTCCGTCGGTGCTGGATGGCGTGACCACGGGCTCGTCTTCCCCCGCGAGGACGGTCGCTGGTGGAACCCACCCGCGATCTCCCTGGCCTTCCGTCGTGCTGTGCGTAAGGCCGGTGTGCCCCGCATCAGGTTCCACGATCTCCGCCACACCCATGCCACGCTGCTACTCCGGGCGGGCATCAACCCCAAGGTCGTCTCCGAGCGCCTCGGCCACAGCTCGGTGGCGTTCACCCTCGACACCTATGCGCACGTGATGCCCGGGATGCAGCCCGAGGCAGCGGGGATGCTCAGCGACCTCGTGTTCACCGAAACGGATATCAGCAATGACACGGAGGACGACCGATGACGTCCGTATACGCACAGGCTACGCACAGGCTCCGGCCTGATACGCAGGACCCGGGTCGCGAAACCGCCGCTGACCTGGGCTTTCGCTGGGAGCGGGTGAGGGGAATCGAACCCCCGTTCCGAGCTTGGGAAGCTCGTGTTCTACCATTGAACTACACCCGCGAGGCCGCGAACGGTACTGCGTGGCTGTACACGACCGCAACGCGGTCGCCGTCGGAGCGGGCGCCTACGCTCCGGCTTCCGCGACGTCCATCTGGAGGCAGCGGGTGATCCTCTCCGACGGCACGATCCGCCGTGCGCTCGCCGAGGGCCGGATCGGCATCGACCCCCTCGACGACGGGGCGATCCAACCGGCCAGCATCGATGTGCGGCTGGGTAGGCAGTTCCGGGTGTTCGCCAACCACCGCTACTCGGTGATCGACGTGGCCAGGGAGCAGCCCGACCTCACCGAGCTGATCGAGGTGACCGACGATGAGCCGTTCGTGCTCCACCCCGGCGAGTTCGTGCTCGGTGCCACCCTCGAGCGCATCACCCTCGCCGACGACGTCGTGGCCCGGCTCGAGGGCAAGAGCTCGCTCGGTCGGCTCGGGCTGGTGATCCACTCCACCGCCGGCTTCGTCGACGCCGGCTTCGACGGTGACGTCACCCTCGAGCTGTCCAACATCGCCACCCTGCCGATCCTGCTGCGGCCCGGGATGCGCATCGCGCAGTTCGCCTTCTTCGAGCTGGACCAGCCCGCCGAGCGCCCGTACGGCCAGGGAGCCAGCGGGTCGCGCTACCAGGGCCAGCGTGGACCGACGGCCTCGCGCTACCACCTCGGCGGCCCCGACCGGTAGGCGGTCGTCCGACTCCATCCGTGCGTGAACGCCGGAGCGTGCACCGCACGGGCGGCGCACGCAGCGTGACCTGCCGGAAGGCGGGATCGCTCACCTGGCAGCCGGCGCGCCCTTCGGTCGCAGCCGAAGCGGTGCTGAACGTCCTCGCGGAAGGCAGCCGTGGTGGAGCCCATCGCCGTCAGGGAAATCTCGGATGATGATGAGGTCGCCGTGTCGACGGGCCCTGGTAGCCGTTCCAGTCCTGAGCGCCGGGTCTTGGATCTGGAGCAGGATCCGGACGCGCGCTACCAGCAGGAGCTCGGCCAGCGGCTGCGAGCGGTTCGCCGGGCGCACGACTTGCGCTTGCAGGACGTCGAGGAGGCCACCGACGGCCGCTTCAAGGCCGTGGTCGTCGGCTCCTACGAGCGCGGTGACCGGGCCATCGCCGCCCACAAGCTGGCGGCCCTGGCCGACTTCTACGCCGTGCCCGTCGCCGAGCTGCTCCCCGAGCGGGCGGACACCGACGCTGCCGCCGAGCCCGGGGTCGTCGTCGATGTCGACCAGCTGCGGCAGCGGGCGTTCGACCCGAAGCTCGAGCCGCTGGTGCGCCTGATCCAGCACGTCCAGCAGCTGCGTGACGACCACCACAGCCGCACCCTGCGGCTGCGCAGCGAGGACCAGCGCCTGGTGGCGCTCGCGCTAGGCGTCGAGGCCGATGGGTTCAGCGCGTGGCTCGAGGCTCGTGGGCTGTTGGCGCGTTGACAGCGGAACTCTCGACGGCGGCTTGCTCGTCTTTCTCGTCGCTCTCGTCGTCCCGGTTGGCACGCACGATGTAGGTGGCTCCGGCGATGATCAGGCCGGCGACGACGACCCCGGGCCAGCCCACCGTCGCCACGACCTGATCGAGCCATTCACGGGATCGCGACGTCGGGTCGGCCAGCACCACGCTCACGAACGCAGCGGCCAACAGCGTCATCGCCACGGTCACCGCGCGCTGCCACCCCTCGGTGATCCCTGCCCGCTCGCGGAGGATCTGCCCGGCCTTGAGGATCCGCCGGATGCGCAGGATGCGCAGCGCCCCGATC
>JBKGZF010000283.1:0-3931 GCA_046545715.1 Nitriliruptoraceae bacterium
GAGTTGAACGGCACCTCACCCTCGCGCGTGACCGCTTCTCGCAGCGATCGCCAGTCCAGCTCCCTCTTGCCCGCCGCACGCAGCAGCGCGACCTCGGTGGGATCGCCCACCGGATCACCGTCACGATCGACGTCGGCATCGTTGCAGAGCACCGCGACCCGCCACACCTCGTCCTCGTCGACGCCGTCCGCGACGACCTGCTCGACGACCTCCATCTGGTTGCGCGTCAACGTCCCCGTCTTGTCCGAACAGACCACCGTGGTCGAGCCCAGCGTCTCGACGGCGGGCAGACGACGGACCAGCGCGTTGCCCGCGGCCATGCGCCGCATCCCCACCGCGAGCGTGAGGGTGGCGACCGCGGGCAGCCCCTCGGGGACCACGGCGATCGCAAGGGCCACCGCGATCTCGACCATCTCGGCGACGTCCCCGCCGCGCAGCATGCCGAGCCCGAACAGCAGCCCCGCGCCGATGACGACACCGACCGCCAATCGGCGGCTGAGCTGGTCCAGACCGCGCTGGAGCGGCGCCTGGGTCTGCTCGGCCGACGCGGCGAGCGTCGCGATCCGTCCCACCTCACTGTCTGCCCCGGTGGCCACCACCACGCCACGAGCCCGCCCCGCGAGCACGGTGGTGCCCATGAACAGCATGCTCCTGCGGTCACCCAGTGGCGCCTCCGCTCCCACCGGCTCGACCTGCTTGGTCACCGCCGTGCTCTCCCCCGTCAGCCCGGCCTCCTCGACCTCGAGCCCCTCGGCCTCGATCACCCGCAGATCGGCCGGGACCTGCTCACCGGCCTCGACCCCGACGATGTCGCCAGGCACCAGCTCCGCGGCATCGACCTCGTCACGCCGGTCACCACGTTCCACCTCGGCGACGGTCCGCAGCAGTCCACGCAGCGCCGCCATCGAACGGGCTGCCTTCAGCTCGGTGGCGAACCCGACGATGGCGTTGACGACCAGCACCACCAGGATCGCCAGCGCCTCGATGACCTCACCGACGACCAGCCCGATGACCCCGGCACCGAGCAGCAGCACCACCACCGCGCTTGCCAGCTGGCGCCACAGCACGCGCAGCCACGACTCCCCGTCGTCGCCCCCGAGCGAATTGCGGCCGTGCCTCGCCCGCCGACGTGCCACCTCGGCGTCTGAGAGCCCTACGTCCCCGTCGACCTCCAGCTGTGCAAGGACATCGTCGACCGAGCTGGCATGGGGGGCCTCGAGGTGGTCGGCTGTGTCGGCGCGGCGGGTTGAACGGGGCATACACCAACCGTAGTCCTCGGCGATCTGCAGGTGGGTCAGCCCGGTGGTACGGGCCACATGCCTCACACCAGGCGCTCAGCTGGCCAGCAGCGCTTCGGCGGTGCGGCGGCCGGAGACCAGCGCGCCCTGGATCGAGGAGGTATCGCGGTGGTCGCCGCAGACCCAGGTCGTCGCGTCGATGCGGACCTCACGGGCCAGGCTCGGCAGATCCTCGACGTCCTGGCGTGGCTGGGCGTGCGGGATGCGGTAGACCGCGATCCGCTCCCAGCTGGCGACCGCAGGCCCGTACCAGCTGGTCAGCTGTCGTCTGACCGCAGCATCGAGTGCCCGGTCGTCCTCCGCAGGGACCCCGACGGTCGAGACCGACACCAGCGCATCCCCGCCCGCGGGGGCGTAGCGCGCGGCGACCTGGCTCATGACGGCGAGGTTGTTCACCGGACCATCCCGATCGGCGTCCAGTACGAGGTCGGGACGGACCACGGGCGGCTCGGCGGCGAGGAAGTACACCGTGGTCGTGCCGCGATCGGGGGCGACGCCGCCCGGTAGCCGGGTCCCGAGCAACCGGGCGGCGGCCGGCCCCTCGGTCGCCACGACCACCTGCGGTGCGGTGACGGTGTCCCCGTCGGCGACCCTTGCCAGGCCGGGGCCGATCGCCTCGACCCGCTGGCCGAGCCGAACGGTGTCCGGGGGCAGGCGCGCCGCGAGCTGCTCGGGCAGTCGCTGCATCCCAAGCGCAGGCACCGCCACCTGGCCGCGGAAGAAGCTGCGGAAGACCAGCTCGGTCACGCGCGAGGAGGTGGTCAGATCCGGGTCGAAGAAGGTCCCGGCCAAGAACGGCGAGAAGAAGCCGGTGGTGATGGCCGCAGAGAAGCCACGTCGCTCGAGCAACGTCGAGGTGGGAACCTGGGGCCGGGCCGCGACCTCCTGCCCGTCGGCGTTGAGCACCGAGTGCCGCCACGCCAGCAGCCGCAGCCCGTCAGGGATGGTCGTGATCGGTGAGGTGATGGCCGACATGCCGGCCACAGGGGCCCGCAGCGGATCGGCCAGGCGGCGGAAGCGCCCACGGTGGCGGATCACCACACCGGGCGCGAAGCCTTGCAGGTCCAGGGCATCCAGATCGAACCAACGTCGAGCGGCCGGGTAGCCGGTGAGCAGCACCTGGAACCCGCGATCGAGGCGGTAGCCGTCCACGACATCGGTGCGGATCCGGCCACCGACCGCATCCGCCGCCTCGAGCACCACCACCTCGCGGCCGGCGGCTCGAAGCGTCAACGCGCAGCTGAGCCCAGCCAGACCTGCGCCGACGATGACGACGTCAGCATCGGCCATGGTCAACCCGCCCGTTCAACGGCCAGCGACGCCGCGAGCCCGCTGACCAGCGAGGTGTGGTCATAGGACCATGATCCAGGGTGCGCGAGGAGGGACTTGAACCCTCATGACCCTAAGGTCACACGGCCCTCAACCGTGCGCGTCTGCCAATTCCGCCACTCGCGCGTGGCCTGCGGACGGTGCCGCGGAGCACCGGAGCCTATCCGGGCCGAGCAGGGCTCGCCAACGCGGGCGGGTCATGCACGCGCTCATCCGGACTCGGGATCCAGCCAGGCCTCCTCCAGCGTGAAGCGGCCGTAGGGCGAGACCTCTAGACCCCGGACCTCCAGGGCGATCGCGAGCCGATGGCGGTCCCACAGCACCGGGATGGCCGGGACATCACGCAGGATCTTCCGCTCGGCCTGCTGGTAGAGCTCGAGGCGTTCCTCGGCGTCGGTCGTGGCCCGCGCCCGCTCGAGCAGCTCGTCGACCTCGGGGTTCTCGTACCGGGTGAGGTTGTCCCGACCGATCTGCGAGGAGTGGAACAGCGGCCAGAGGTAGCTGTCGATGTCGGGGCCGGACACGTCCCAACCCATCCGGAAGACCGGGACGTCACCGGCACGCACCGAGCGGATGAACGGTTGGAGGCCGATGGCCTGGAAGTCCACCTCGAGCCCTAGCACCTGCTCGATGTCATCGGCGAGTCGCTCGGCGATCGCCGTGTGGGTCGCCCCACGGTTGTGGAGCAGCTGGATACGCCCGATGAGCTCGGCCGGATCGGGTCGCTGTGCTGCGTCGCTGCCAGCGTCCCCGTCGTCCCCCTCAGCCTCGTCGTCGCCATCCTCGTCACCGTCCTCGCCCTCGGCGGTAGCGTCGTCCTCCTCCTCGGCAGCCAGATCGTCCACCACCTCCTCGAGGAGCTGGACGGCGGTCAACGGATCGTGACGACAGTGCTCGCAGGCGTCGGGTTGTGCCCCGGGGAACGGCGGCGGGATGATCGAGGTCGCCGCCACGCGCGTGCCGTCGAGCAGATCCTCGGCGAGCGACTCGCGATCGATCGCCAGTGACAGCGCGCGGCGAAGCCTCGGATCATCGAACGGCTCCTCGGTGACGTTGAAGCCGTAGAGGTAGGCCGAGGAGCTCACGCCGTCGATCAGTCCCGGGCCGCGGTAGCCGTCGATCGACCCCCCGAAGCGGGCCTCCACCTCGGCGCGACGATCGACCGGGATCCGCCCCACATGGAGCTGACCCTCCTGCAGATCCTCCCACTGTTGGTCGCCCGCCTCATCGTCCGGGTAGATGGTGAACAGCACCTCGTCGAGCAGCGCGGCCGAGGGGTGGTCGTCGACCGCCGTGAGGCGGAT
>JBKGZF010000284.1:0-3930 GCA_046545715.1 Nitriliruptoraceae bacterium
GGTGGACCGCGGTCGGTGCCACCTCGAGGTCGCGCTCATCGAGCACCACGCGCTCGGTCAGCGCCTGCGCCGGGACGGCTGCCGGCAGGTAGCGACCGAACGGCTCGGCGTCGGCTGGGGGAGCGGTGACGGTGAAGCCGGGGTAGCTGGACAAGGCGAGCGAGACGATCCTCTCCGCGAAGCGTCGGCGCCCGATGAGCTCGGGCTCGTGGTGGGTCACGTGCAGCGTGAGCTCGCGGGTCGCATCCTGGTTACGGGTGGGCTCGGGCAGTGGCTCGCGCCCGCGCAGCCAGCTGACGTGGTCGAGTGCATCGAGATCGACCACCTCGGCGACCTGTCGGCGCAGCAGGGCCTCCTTGCCGTCGAGGTCGGTCCCGGTCAGCACGAAGGTGCTGTGGTTGCGCCACCCTCCCAGGGTGTTGACCGCGACCTTGGCGTCGGGCGGTGGCGGCTCGCCACGGACCCCATGGATGACGACCCGGTCGGGGCCGTCCTCGCGCAGCCGGATCGTGTCGAAGCGTGCGACGACGTCCGGGCCGAGGTAGCGGGGTGCGTCGATCTCGTAGACCAGCTGGGCGGTGACGGTGTTGGGTGTCACGGCACCGCCGCTACCCGGGTGCTTGGTGATGGTGGCCGTGCCGTCCTCCTCGACCTCGGCGATCGGGAAGCCCGGCAGGGCGGGAGCGTCGGGGGGTAGCTCGTCGGCGAAGGGATGGTTGCCGCCGGTGGCCTGCGCTCCGCACTCGATGACGTGGCCGGCGACCGTCGCGCCCGCCAACCGGTCCCAGTCGTCGCGTGCCCAGCCGTGCCACCACGCCGCGGGGCCGACGGTCAGGCTGGCGTCGGTGACCCGGCCGGTGACCACGACGTCGGCGCCAGCCTCCAGCGCCGCCGCGATCCCCCAGCCGCCGAGGTAGGCGTTTGCCGTGATCGGTGGGGCAGCTCCGGTGTCGAGGGGCGCGCGGCCGTGAGGATCGGTCAGGCCCCATCCGGCCGCGGCGAGCTCGTCGAGCCGTGGCAGCAGGTCGTCGCCGTCGACGTGGGCGACGGTGGCATCGACCGCCAGCTCGGTCGCGAGCGCGCGCAGGTCACGGGCGAGCCCCGCCGGCTCGAGGCCACCGGCGTTGACCACCACCCGCACCCCTCGCTGCACGCAGGGAGCGAGGATGTCGCGGGCTTGGCGCAGGAAGCTGCGCGCGTAGCCCCGCTCGGGGTCACGCTGGCGGGCCCGCCATAGGATGAGCATGGTCAGCTCAGCCAGGTAGTCGCCGGTGAGCACGTCGAGCGGGCCACCCTCGACCAGCTCGCGCATGGCGTCGAGCCGGTCACCGTAGAACCCGGAGCCGTTGGCGATGCGCAGCACGGACGACCTCCACGCAGCTGCCCGTCGGGCGTGGCACGCTACAGCGTCCGTGGTCCGAGGTGGTGTGGGGCGCTCGCCCAGGCCGTCTCGGTCCCTCGGCTGCCATCTCGCGCGACCAGCTCAAGCCGGCATCGTCTGCGGCCGACATGACCAAGGGGGTACGAGGTACTACCTTGGCCACACGAGCAACATCAGGCACACTAGTCACGACCCGATCACCGAGCGTGGTGGTCCGGGTTCGGTGCGGTAGTAGCCGCGCCCGAAGGGTGGACGGTTGAGTCAGCAGACCCGGGCTCCGGCGGCGGGTGGACCGTGGCAGCACGGTATGCCGCGTTCCACCGCGCTCGTGGCTGCCGTGCTCGCCGTGCTGGTCTCACTGTCCCCGGTCATGGCCCAGGAGCGCGACAGCGACGAGATCGAGCGCGAGCTCGGCGACGTCGAGCAGGACGCCGACTCCCTGGAGTCCGAGCTCGGCGAGGTGCGTGAGGAGATCTCGCAGACCGAGGCGGAGCTCGCTCAGATCCGGGTGGAGCTCGAGGACGCCCGTGCCCGGCTCCAGTCCGCGGAGGGCCAGGTCGAGCTCGCCGAGGCCGCCCTGGAGGAGGCCGAGGAGGAGCGCGAGGAGGCCGACGCCGAGTACCAGGCGAAGGAGGCCGAGCTCGAGGAGGCCGAGGCCGAGCTCGCTGCGGAGGAGGAGCTGCTGATCGAGCAGCTGGTCGAGACCTACAAGTACGGCTCGTCGGGCGCACGGCGCGGCGCCATGGCGATCGAGGTCCTGCGCCGTGCCGAGGACCCCACGGCCTTCGCGGTCGGCATGGGCCAGCTACGGCACGTGGTCGACGCCCAGGACAACACCGTGCGGCAGGTCTTCACGCTGCGCGAGGAGCAGGCGGCGCTCACCCAGGAGGCGGCCGATGCGCGGGTGCGGGCGCTCGAGGCAGAGGACGAGGCCGAGCAGACCCTGACGACCGTCGAGGAGCTGCGTGAGGAGGCCGCTGCGGTGGCCGCCGAGGTCGAGGAGCGCGAGCAGGCGGAGGCCGAGGCGCTGGCCGCCCTCGAGGACGAGGAGGAGGAGACCGGCGCGATGCTCGCGCGGGTCGATGCCGAGGTCGAGCACCTGCGCTCCGACCTCGCCGAGCAGCGGGCGCGCGAGGAGCGCGAGCGCAAGGAGCGCGAGGAGCGTGAGCGCCAGCGACGTGCAGCCGAGGGGGGCGGCAGCGCGAGCGCCGGGGGGGCGAACGCCAGCGGGGGGCCGGACATCGAGGGCCTGGCCTGTCCGGTCGAGGGCGCCGCGGCGGGACGCGACTTCTCCAACGACTGGGGCTATCCGCGTGCGGGCGGGCGCTCACACCAGGGCAACGACATCTTCGCCCCCCGTGGCACGCCGGTCGTCGCCGTCGCAGCGGGGGAGGTGATCCGGGTCAACCCGCCGTCAGCGCAGACCGGGCTCGGTGGCATCACGGTCACCTACCGGACCAACGATGGCAGCGAGTGGTACAACGCCCACCTCGACTCGATCGCGGACGGGATCGGGGTCGGCACGTCGGTCGCGCGCGGCCAGCAGATCGGCAGCGTCGGTGACACCGGCAACGCCCGCGGTACACCGCCGCACGTGCACCTGGGGCGGCGCTACGACGGCAGCTGGGTCAACCCCTGGCCGACGATCAGCCCGGCCTGCTGACCCGGCGGCTTGCGGGCTGGCGACGCTGGTGTCAGCGCTCGCCCCGGTGACGCAGCCACTCGTCGAGTTCGTCCTGGAGCTGCTCGAGCTCGTCGTCGGGCGAGGTGTCGGCCGTCCGGCGTGACCGCCGTCGGCTCCAGATCGGGGGCATCAGGCTCGCCAGGGTGCGCTCCTGCTTGGCCAGCCCGAGGAAGGCGCGGCCGGCTGGCGATGAGGGCACGTCCTCCTCGCTCTCCGGCACCCCGAGATCCACCCGCCAGAGCCCGTCGGTCTCGCGCTCACGCTGCGCACCGAGATGGTCGAAGACCTCCAGCATCGCGTGGTTGCCGGCGAGCACGTAGCTGCGGAAGGTCTCGATGCCGGTGTCCCGGGCGCGGGCGGCGAGCGCGGAGAGCAGCAGCGTGCCGGCGCCGAGGCCGTGGTACTCGTCGGCGACGGTGATGGCGGCCTCGGCGACCGTGGGCTCGTAGGTCTCGCGGACGTAGCGCGCGACGCCGATCCCGGGCCGATCACGTCGGTCGAGGTCGAGCGCGATGATCGCCTCGTGATCGTGGTGGTCGACCTCGGTCAGGTAGCGCAGCTGGGACTCGGAGAGCTCCTCGACCACGGCGTGGAACCGCAGGTAGCGCGACGCCGGTGAGAGCTTGCGCAGGCCCTCGGCCAGCCGCTCAGCGTCCTCGGGTCGGATGGGGCGCAGCAGCACCCGGGTCCCGTCGCGCAGCTCGGTGTGCCGCGACCACTCGTCGGGGCGGGGGGTGTAGGCATCGAGCTGCTCAGGGGACGACATGCGGTCTCCGCTCGTGGACCGCGCCCGGGTGGCCGCAGCCACCGACGACGGTAGTGCCGAGGTGGTCGTCGAGCCGCGAGGTGGTCGGCACGTCGGTGG
>JBKGZF010000285.1:0-3905 GCA_046545715.1 Nitriliruptoraceae bacterium
GATCTCGGCCGTGCCGGCGAGCTCGCCAACCGGCCCGACGCCACCTTCGGTGCGAGGGCCCACGACGCGGCGCTGTACGCCGACCCGGCACAGGGCGTGCCGGTGGGCAGCATCGGCGCGGGCGCGGGCGCGGTCGCCGGTGGCCTGCGCGGCGGCGTCGGCTCGGCCAGTGTGGTCCTCGCGGACGGCTCGACGCTCGGCGCGCTGGTCGTCTGCAACGCGGCTGGCTCGCCGTTGGACGCGGATACGGGCGAGCTCAGCGGGACCCGGTACGGGCTGCCCGGTGAGTTCGATCACCTGCGACCGCCGAGCGCCGAGGACCTGGCCGCCCACCAGGCGACCACTGCCGAGGCGACCACCCTCAACACCACCGTCGCCGTCATCGCCACCGACGTGGCCCTGGACAAGGCGCGGTGCACGCGAATGGCGATGCTCGGCCACGACGGACTGGCGCGCGCGGTGCGTCCGGTGCACACCTTGGTCGACGGCGACACGGTGTTCGCCGCCGCCACTGGCACGCGTGCGCAGCCGGACTTCGCGGGGATGCAGCAGCTGCTGGGCGCCGCCGCCGATGCCGTGGCCCGGGCGACCGCCCACGCGCTGCTGGCCGCCACCTCGGCATCGACACCCGTCGGGACGTGGAGCGCCTACCGCGACCGCTTCCCGTCGGCGTTCGATACCGGCTGAGCCGCCGTGCGACCGCCCCACGATCAGGCCACCGAGCCCGACCACCGAACCTGAGGAGTCCACGTGAGCTACTCGCAGCTGTTCCGCCTCGACGGACGACGGGCCGTCGTCGTCGGCGCCGGTGCCGGCATCGGTCGTGAGGCCGCGCTCGCACTGGCCGCCCACGGGGCCGAGGTGATCTGCCTCGATCGTGACCTAGAGGCCGCCGAGGCCACCGCTGCTGCCGCCCGTGCCGAGGTCACCGAGGGCGAGCCACCGGGGGGTGCCGAGCAGCCGCTGGCCTCCGCGGCGTGGCTGGACCTCACCGACGGCGATGCGGTGGCCGCGATCGCGGTGGAGCACGACCCGGTCGACGTGCTGGTGTTCACCCCGGCGATCAATGTGCGCAAGCGGCTGCTCGACTACCAACGTGAGGAGTTCGACCGCGTCGTCGCGCTCAACCTCGGTGGGGCGTTCGACCTGGTCCGTAGCGTCGGCCGCGGGATGGCCGAGCGGGGTCGCGGCAGCATCATCGGTTTCAGCTCGATCCGGGCGACCACCGTCGAGCCCGGTCAGGGGGTCTACGCGGCCACCAAGGCCGGGTTGATCCAGCTGCTGCGCACGGCCGCTGCTGAGCTCGGCCCGGCCGGCGTGCGCTGCAATGCGATCGCACCGGGCATCGTGGAGACGCCACTGACCGACCCGATCACCCGTGACCCCGACTGGTACGGCGCCTACGCCGCCAAGACCGCGCTCGGCCGCTGGGCGCAGCCGAGCGAGCTGGCCGGTGCGGTCGTCTACCTCGCCTCGGATGCCGCCAGCTTCGTCACCGGCAGCGTGGTCACCGTCGACGGTGGCTGGACCGCGATCGACGGCCGCTTCGAGCCACCGTCCTGAGGCCACGATGGGGGTCTCGATCCATGCTGCAACCGACGCCTACGAGCCACACCGTTCGCCCCGTCACCCGCCGGAGCCGCACATGACCGACCTGGCCGACCTGCCGGCGACCGAGCTGCTCGTTGGCTACCGCGAGCAGCGCTGGTCGCCCGTCGAGGTGATCGACGCCGTCCATGCCCGCATCGACGCGGCGGAACCGACCCTGCAGGCGCTCTACGCCCCGGACCCCGACGCGGCCCGGGCCGCGGCCCGTGACAGCGAGCGGCGCTGGCACGCCGGTGAGCCATGCGGGCCGCTGGACGGCGTGCCGATCACCATCAAGGAGAACATCGCCACGTGCGGCACCCCCGTGCCGGGGGGGACCGCGGCGAGCGAGCTCATCCCGGCGGCCACCGACGGGCCGCCGGCCGCGCGCGTGCGTGCCGCCGGGGCGGTGCTGCTGGCCAAGACCACGATGCCCGACATGGGCATGCTCTCCTCGGGCCGCTCCAGCTTCCACCCGCTGACGCGCAACCCGTGGAACCCCGACTGGAACCCGGGCGGCTCCAGCGCGGGCGCGGCGGCGGCCGCGGCCGGCGGCTATGGCCCGCTGCACATCGGCAGCGACATCGGTGGCTCGATCCGGCTGCCGGCCGGCTGGTGCGCGCTGGCGAGCCTCAAGCCCAGCTGGGGCCGTGCGCCCACCGACCCGCCCTACTACGGACGGGCGCCGGGGCCGCTGACCCGCACGGTGGCCGATGCGAGCCTGCTGATGTCGGTGCTCTCCGGGCCGGACGAGCGCGACCCCACCAGCCTGCCCGACGACCGCCCCGACTGGGGCCTCAGCGACGTCGAGGTGGCGGGCTGGCGTGTGGCCAAGCTCTCCGACGCCGGCTGTGGGCTGCCGGTGGACGCCGAGGTGACGGCCGCCGTGGACGCGGCCGCGGCCGTCTTCGAGCGCGCCGGCGCCCACGTCGAGCCGATCGAGCCGTTCTTCACCCGGCAGATGCTCGACGACCTCGACCTGCTGTGGCGGGTGCGCGGCTGGGCGGAGTTCTCCGCGCTCGACCATGACCGTCAGCACGCGGTGCTGCCCTACATCGCCGACTGGTGCCGGGGCGGCGCCGATGTGCCTGGCGTGGTGGTGATGCGCTGCCTCAACCGCATGCTCGAGGTCGGCCGGGCGACGCTGGACGCGACCTCCGGCTACGACCTGGTGCTCTCGCCCGTGGCACCGGTGGCGACCTACCCCGCCGAGTGGCACGCGCCGACCGACGACCACACCCGCACGATGGAGCACATCGCCTTCACCGTGCCCTACAACTTCTCCCATCAGCCGGCCGCCACCGTCAACGCAGGGTTCACCAGCGACGGGCGCCCGATCGGGGTGCAGCTGGCCGCAGGCCGGTTCGCGGATCCGACCGCGCTGGCCGGGGCCGCGTTCTTCGAGCAGGCACGGCCCGTCGACGCACAGCCCACCTGGCCGCCGCCGGCCCTCGGACCCGAGGGGTCGTGAGCGCCCGGCGCGGGCCCGGGGAAGTGCTGGGGGTAGCCGGGCGTTGACACCGGCGAGCGCGCTCGTCCGGTCCGTGGGCGCGTGGCCAGCAGCTGCCGGGTCGACCCGACCCTGGCTGTGCAACGACGAGACGAGGTAGGTGCACCGTGGCGGACGTACGGCTGACCATCGACGGCGACGAGCGTCGCTCTCGCCGGGTGGTGGCCGCCATCACCGACCTGGTACCCGACGCCGAGGTCCGTGACGCCCGCGTCGATGACGACGCCGCTCGGTTCCTCGACACCCTGGTCTGCTGCGGCTCGGTGACCCCCGTGCTGGAGGTCGGCGGGTTGCTGCTGACCGCACCGACCCCGGCCGAGGCGATCCTGGCCGTGCGGCGAGCCGCACCGCAGCTGCTGAGCTGACCTGCCGCGTCGGGCTCAGCCCTCGGCCGTGGCGCGGTCGAGCGCCTCGATGGTGTGCTTGCGCCCGAGCGCGATCATCTCCTCGGCGCGGTGGAAGTCCAGCGCACGGCAGGAGTTGCGCGGGATGGTGATCAGCAGGTCGGGTGGGTAGCCGGCCAGTCGGTAGCGGGTCACCACCTTCTGCAGCGACTCGAGCGAGAGCTGCATGACGTCCAGGGTGCGCAGGCCCGCGGGCAGAGGATCGAACGTGCCATCGCCACCTCGGTCCTCGACGGGCTCCCCCGGATCGAGCTGCTCGGTGTCACGGCCGCCGGTGAACCAGTTGGTCAGGCTGCGCACGAGCTCGCTGTCGACCCGTTGGGCGATGCTGCGCTGCGAGCGCTCGAGCAGGTCCCCGCCGGTGGCGGGCGCCGAGGTCTCGCAGACCGGCCCTAGGCCCACAC
>JBKGZF010000286.1:0-3903 GCA_046545715.1 Nitriliruptoraceae bacterium
CTCGCCGGTCAACCCCTATCCGTGGCTGGCCAAGGTCTGCTTCTGAGCGGTTGGCCGTACGTGGTGCCACCGGCGCCGATCACCCATCCCGCCACCTAGCTGTGAGGTCGTTCGTGCGCTTGGCCCTTCCCGCCGCGGTCCTCGCCGGCTCGCTGATCGCGGTGCAGTCGGCGATCATCGGCGCGTTCGGTGAGCGGCTGCATCCGTTCGTGGCCTCGACGTGGGTGCACCTCGGCGGGCTGGTCTTCGCGGCGGTCGCGGTGGTGGTGGCGCGGCTCGGCTTCCAGGTCGACGTGGTGCGCCAGACCCCGTGGGGCCTCTTGGCGGGGGTCGCCGGCGTGCTGTTGGTGACCGGCATCGCGGTCGCGGTCAGCGGGATCGGGTTGGCCTCGACGCTGGCGATCGTCACGGGCGTGCAGCTGCTGGTGGGCTTCGCCATCGAGGCGAGCGGACTGCTCGGCCGCACGGTGCAGCTCCACCCGGCACGGGTGGTCGGTGCGCTGCTGATCGTCTCCGGGGTCTACCTCGTGGCCTCCCGGGGTCCGGGCGTCGGCTGAGCCACCGGGTGGCCGACTCAGGCCACGCGCCGGGCGGCCAGCACCCCGTCGCGGATCGGCACCAGCGTGGTCGCGTAGCGCGGGTCGTCGGTGATCTCGCGGGTCATCGCCCGGATCGCGGGCGTGTCGGCGTCCCGGGCGGCAGCGACGGCCGGATCCTCGCCCGGTGGGGCGAGCCCGGCCACCCGGCCGCTCCACAGCACGTTGTCGCAGACGAACAGCCCACCGAGCGGCAGTCGGTCGGCGACCGCGGCCCACGCCGCGGGGTAGCCGTGCTTGTCGATGTCGCAGTAGACCAGCTCCAGCGGCTCGTCCAGGGCGTCCAGGGTGGCCAGCGCGTCGCCGACGCGGTAGTCGATCCGCTCCCACAGCTGTGCGCGACGTAGGTAGCTCTCGGCCAGCTGGGCGTTGTCCGGATCCCCGTCGGTGCAGATCACCCGCCCCTGCTCGCCCACGGCCCGTGCGAAGAAGTAGGCGGAGTAGCCGAAGCCGCTGCCGAGCTCGATCACCTGCGAGACGCCGGCCAGCGACGCGAGCCACTCCAGGAACCGACCGACGGCCCGGCCCACGATCGGGAAGCCCAGCTCCGAGGCGCGCCGCTCCATATCGGTCAGCACCGGGTCGCTGACCTCGCTGGCCGCCAGGTCGTCGAGGTAACCGTCGATCGCGCGGTCGAGCAGTGGTTCCACCTCGAGATCCTCCCTGTGCGGCAGCGGGTCGCGCTCCGGCGGCGAGCGCCTACGGTACGGGTCGTGGCCGCCCCGGGGCGGCACGACGTGTGAGGAGCTGGATGTGGCACGCCACCTGCTGGTCTGGGATGCGCCCAACGTCGACATGACGCTGGCCAACATCATCGACGGCAAGCCGACCGCCAAGGACCGGCCCGACCTGGCGGTGCTCGGCGACTGGCTGGTCGAGCAGGCCGGCCCCGACGACACCACCGAGGCGTGCGTCTTCATCAACGTCGCCCCCCACGTCGCCGGCCCACTGCGCGGCTGGGTGATGTGGCTGCTCGAGGAGGGCTTCCGGGTCTTCGCCAAGCCGAAGGACGGTGAGTCCGACGTCGACGACGACATGCTCGACCACCTCCACGACCGGCTCGACGAGGGTGACCTCGCCGCGGTCTACGTCGGCTCCAACGACGCCCGGGCCTTCGCCGAGCCGCTGGCGGACATCGCCGAGCGCGGCATCGCCGCCGCCGTGCTGGGCTTCGCGGAGTACGCCGGGTCGCTCACCGCCGTCGAGGGGGTGCGCTTCATCGACCTGGAGACGATCGAGGGGCTGTTCGCCGAGCCGTTGCCGCGCATCACCCTGGAGACGCTGCCCGAGGAGGGGCGGTGGTTCGAGCCGACCGGCACGCTCGGCAGGCGGGCCGAGGCATGAGCCGCGACGTCTCGTCGCAGCCGCTGCGACCCTCGGTGCGCTCGGAGGTCGGCCAGCTCCAGACCGTGCTGTTGCACCGCCCCGGTGACGAGCTGACCCGCATCACCCCCTCGAACATGGATGAGCTGCTCTTCGACGAGCTGCTGTGGGTCGAGCACGCCCAGATCGAGCACGACGCCTTCGCGCAGGTGCTGGGTGACTCGGGCGTCGAGGTGCTCCACCTCGAGGATCTGCTCGCCGAGGTGCTCGCGGACGCGGCACTGGCCGAGCGGGTCATCGCACGTCACGTGACCGAGGCGGTCTGCGGCCCCTATGTGGCCGACGATGTGCGTGCCGTGCTGCTCGATGAGCTGCCCGCCGCCCTCGCCGGCCACCTCATCGCGGGGGTGACCCTCGAGGAGGTCGGCGTGACCGGGGGGCTGGTGACCGCGGTGAGCGCCCCGACCGAGCCGCTGGTGGCCCCGGTGCCCAACCTGGTGTTCGCCCGGGACGCATCGGCGTGGATCGGTGAGGGGGTGGTGCTCTCGCCGATGAACCGGCCGATCCGCCGGCGCGAGACCGATCTGGTGCGCACGATCTACCGCGAGCACCCACGCTTCGCCGCGGCCCCGGTGTGGTTCGGCGACGAGCCGCAGGACACCTTCCCGGCCACCTTCGAGGGCGGCGACGTGCTGGTGGTCGGCGACCGGGGGCTTGCGATCGGGCTCTCGGAGCGCACGACGCCGTCGGGCGTGGAGACCCTGGCGGGGCGGCTGTTCGCCGCGGACGTCGTCGACCGCATCCTGGCGGTGGACCTGCCCAAGGTGCGCGCGGCGATGCACCTCGACACCATCGTCTCACAGGTGGACATCGGCACGTTCCTGACCTACCCGCGGATGACGCGCGAGCTGCGGGCCTTCCAGCTCAGCGCCGACGGGCCCCGTGGGATGCACGCCACCGAGGCCGACTCCTTCCGGGCGGGGCTCGCCTGGGCGTCGGGGCTCGACCACGTGGAGGTGATCGAGCCGGCGCTGAGCTCCGGCCGTGCCGAGCGCGAGCAGTGGAACGACGCCAATAACACCTTCGCGCTGCGCCCCGGCGAGGTCGTCGCCTACGAGCGCAACGTCGCCACCAACGAGATCCTCGATGCCGCCGGCATCACGGTGCGCACCATCCCGTCGTTCGAGCTGCCGCGGGGGCGTGGGGGGCCGCGCTGCATGACCTGCCCCGTCCGGCGAGGCCCGTTGTGAGCCCGGCGTCCACCGGTGTGAGCCCGGATCACGCCCGCCACGACGACCCGGTGATCGCACTGGAGGGCGTGGGCGTCACCATCGACGGCGCCACGATCCTCGACGGGGTCGACCTGCGGGTCGCCGCGCGCGAGCACCTGGCGGTGCTCGGGCCCAACGGGTCGGGCAAGACCACCCTGCTCAGGGTGCTGTCGACCTACCGCTACCCGAGCCACGGCCAGGCGACCGTGCTGGGCACCAGGTTCGGGCGGGGGGACCTGCGGCGACTGCGTCCGCGCATCGGGTTCGTCTCGACGGCGTTGGACCAGCTGCTGCACACGCGCGCACCCGCCCTGCCGCTGGTCGCCGCGGCTCGCCGAGGCGGTACCTGGCCGCCGCCGCACGTGCTCGAGGACCCCGCGACGCGCGCGGCGGCCGAGCGCGAGGCCGCGCGCGGCGGCTGCGGGCGGAAGTGTGAAGCCCTGAAGCTCAAGGCGCGCCAGCGCGCCGAGCGGCTGGCGGCGGCGAAGCGCGCGGCCGAGCTTGAGGACAGCGTCATTCCCGAACTGGAGCAGCGGCTGAAGACCGCGCCCAAGACGGCCGGGGGGGCGCCGGCGGAAGCCGTGCCCGCGCGCATGTTCGGCGTCAGCGACGAGGAGGTCCGGTTCTGGTGGAAGGTCTTCCTGGTCGCGGCGATCGGGATGTTCGCCAATCTCGGCTTCGGCATGGCCTACGACCCCGGCGCGCGCCGCGCT
>JBKGZF010000287.1:0-3897 GCA_046545715.1 Nitriliruptoraceae bacterium
ATGATCAGCGAGGTGCTCGAGGCGCGCGTTGCTCAGGTCACGCTGGACCACCGTGTCGAGCACGTGAGCCATCGCGTGCAGGAACTCCCGGTCACCGTCGTCGAGCCTGCGCGCCGACGGACCGTCGACGATCAGCACCCCGGAACCGCCGATGTCCACGACGTGCGGCGGATCATCGGACGATGCGGTGACATCCGGTGTGGTGTCCCAGCTGACCTCCACCTCGATGCCGGGGCCGAGCAGCTCCCCGACCCGCTGGCAGGCCTCGTCAGCGACGGCCTCCGGATCGTCCAAGCCGACCGCGAACCGACCTACCTCCGCGATCGCCGTCTGCTCCTGCGCTCGCCGCTCGAGCAGCCGGGTCTGCTCACGCAGGTCGTGCTCGAGCTGGCGGCGCTCGGTGATGTCGCGCGCCAGCACGAGGTGCAGGCCGTCGGTGATGGCCGCCACCGCCGTGTACTCCACCTTGCAGCGCGTCCCGTCACCGCGCGCGAACCAGCCAGCGCCCTCGATCCTGCCCTGGTCGAGGAGGGCGGCGATCAGGCGCTCCACCGTGCGCTGATCCCCCGCGGGGACCAACTCGTAGATGGACGCACCGGTGAGGGCGTCGCCGGTTCTGCCGGTGAGCGTGACCGCCGCCGGGTTGGCCTCTACCACCGTCGCGTCATCGTCGAGGAGCAGGATCGCCTCGGGTGAGTGATCGAACAGCGCCTGCAACCGTGCCTGGTCGGAGCGCAGCGTGGTGACGTCCTCGTGCACCGCGACGAAGTGGGTCACCTCGCCAGCGTCGTCCACCAGCGGGGTGATCGTCTGCCAGACCGTATAGAGGTGACCATCACGGTGACGGTCGACCACCTCGCCGCGCCACGGTCGACCGGCGAGGATCGTGGCCCACAGCTGCGCGTAGTGCGCGTCGTCCTGGACACCGGAGCGCAACAGGCGCGGGGTGCTACCGACCGCCTCGGCGTAGCTGTAGCCGCTCATGTGCGTGAACGCGTCGTTGACCCAGATGATGCGGCCGTCGGGCTCGGTGATGAACACCGCGTTGGACACCGTCGCCAGGGCCGTGGCCGCGAGGTGGTGCGGCAGCGCGCCGATGGCCCGCTGGTCGCCGCGACCGACCTCCCCCGGCCGGCTCCCCCCTGTCGCGTCCACCATGGAGCGCCCCCGTCCCGTCGATATGGGGTCGAAACTACAAGCAGCCTAAGGCGGTTGGTTGCTCGAGTGGTGGACCCCAGGCCACCTAGGTGTGTGTCCCCGGCCACCTCGGCTCGGCCCTCGGCCACCTCGACGGCGATCAGGTCACCGGCTGCTCGAGCCACTGGATCGCGTCCTGGAGGGTGTCCACCGGCACCACGGTCATGCCCGGGAACTCGATGTCCTCAAGCTGCCAGGCCTGTGAAGCGGGGACGAGCAGCACCTGGGCACCCGCGCGGTGCGCTGCCTCGGCCTTGGAGGGCAGGCCGCCGATGGGCGTGATCGTGCCATCGCCCAGGATGCCGCCGGTACCCGCGATGTGACGGCCCTGGGCCAGGTCCTTGTTCGAGGCCTGGACGTAGGTGGTCAACGCGACCATCGACCCGTGCGAGCTGCCGAGCGAGAGCTCACGGAACCAGTCCACCGGCAGCCAGCGGGAGAACGCGAACGAGATCCTGGCGGTCAGGCCCTCCGGGGCCACGTCGATGGTCCGCACCACCTCATAGGGCAGCTGCGGTCCGTCGGTGGTGAAGCTGCGGCCGTCGGCCAGCCGGAAGGTCAGCTCGTCGCGGACCGCCTCCACCCCGTCACGCTCATCCGCCTGGGCCTCCCAGTGGCTGCGCGCCTGCTCCCACGCCTGCCGGTCGGTCAGCGCGATGCCATCGACCGAGGTGATGATCGCCGACTGCGGCAGGCCCTCGGCGACCGGGCCGCGCGCCTCGACGAGCAGGCCGAGGGGGATCTCGCGTCCGGCCTCGCGCAGCCCGACGGCGGCAGCAGCCGGTTCGCTGAGGGCGGGGCTGTGGGTGACCGAGCCGTCACGTAGGTCCTGCGGCCGCGAGCCGACGTCGGTGACCTGCTGCAGCAGCCACTCGCCGGCTAGCTGCGGACGACCGACGGCCAGCCACGACCACTCGCCAGGCGGGTCGATCGAGGTGTCGTTGACCCGGAGCCGACCGTCCAGTCGCCACGCGGTGCCGAGCGGATCGTCGGAGACCACGTGCAGCCACGGGATCGGGGTCAGCAGGGCCAGAACGAGCACGACGGCGCCGACGACCGTCCAGCGACGCAGTCGCCGATGCGGTGCTCGCTGAGCCCGCGGTCCATCAGGACGCTCGCGCATAGGTGCGTTGCCTCCGTCGCACCACCAGTCTATCTCCGCGACCCTGTCCGTATGGCCACCATCGCGCGTGCGTGCGGTGCACACACGGCCGGAACAAGCAGGCATCCGTACGCGTTCGGGCCAGGCTCGTCGGCGCGCTCAGAGGCCGCGAGCGGCGGGTCGCGAGCAGCAGGTCTCGAGGGTATGCGGCACTCATGGGGGCGCACTCACCGGGCCGCGCTCAGCTGGCCACGCTCACGGGGCCACGCTCACGGGGCCGCGAGCAGCGGGTCGACGAGCGTCGGCCGTTCCAGGCGCCACCAGTTCGCGTAGCCGGCGTGCGCCGCCAGCAGCTGTTGATGGGTGCCCCGGGCGACGACCCGGCCCCCATCGAGGAGCACCACCTCGTCGACGACCGGCAGCGCCCGCAGGTCGTGGGTGAGCAGCAGCACGCCCCGATCGGATGCGGCGACCAACGCATCGCGCAGCACACCTCGGCCGGTGTGCGCATCGAGGTCGGCGGTGGGCTCGTCCAGTACCAGCAGCGGCGCGCCGACCAGCAGGGTGCGCGCGAGTACCAGCCGGTGGCGCTGCCCGCCCGACAGCGCACGGCCGGCGTCACCCACCGGGGTCGCGAGCCCGTCGGCCAGCTCCGCGACCCAGGTGTCGAGCCGCGCCGCGGCGAGCGCCGCCCACAGCTGCTCGTCGCTGGCATCGGGCCGCGCGAGCCGCAGGTTGTCGGCGATGGGGCCATCGAAGAGGTGGGCCTGCTGGGGGGCGAGGGCGACCAGGCCTCGGACGTCGTCGCCGCGCAGGCGGGTCAGGTCGAGGCCGCCGAGCTCGACCGTCCCCGCGACCGGGTCGAGGAAGCGCACCGTCAGCGCGGCCAGAGTGGACTTGCCCGCGCCGGAACGGCCGATCACCGCGATGCGCCGGCCGGGGGCGAGCTCGAGCGTCGCGTCGTGCAGCGCGGGGGCCGTGTCGTCTGGGTAGGCGGCGGCGTCCACCGCATAGCGAGCGGCGGCCTCCTGCGGGGAGCCGTCGATTGCACCCACCGGGTAGCGGGCGGTGACATGGTCGAGGGCCAGCCGCGGCTCCTGCGGCGGTGGGGCGGGCTCATCCGGCTCGGGCGCGGGCGGTGGCGCCTCGAGCACCTCGCGCAGTCGGCCGCTGGCGCGGCGGGCGCCGATCAGTGAGCGGGCAGCGGGCGGCAGGGGGCCGACGGCTTCCGCTCCCGCCAGTGCCAGCACCAGCAGCGAGCCGAGTAGCACCCCCTCCAGCCGACCGTCGGTGACAGCGGGCACCCCCACCACGACCAGCCCGAGCAGGGTCAGCCCCAGCGTGAGCTGGACCAGCGCATCGCTGCCACCACCGCGCACGATCGCGGCACGGTCGTGGGAGGCCACTTGGCGTTCGATCGCCCCCACGCGCTCGCGGGCCGCGTCCAAGCGGCCGAGCACCCGCAGCTCGGGTGCCGCGGCCAGCAGCTCGACGAGCTCAGCGGAAAGCGCCCCGCGGGTGGTCGCGAGCCGACGCTCGGGTCGACGCGCGAGCTGTGCGGCCAGCACCGGCACGGCCAACGCCGCCACCGCCAACCC
>JBKGZF010000288.1:0-3871 GCA_046545715.1 Nitriliruptoraceae bacterium
GTCGAGGTCCCTATGTAGGGCGATCAACGTCGAGCGATGGGAACGGGCGTGACTGACACCCATCAGGCGCCTCGTGAGCGACGCCGCCACCCGCTGTGGGTCATGGCAGCGACGCTGTGCGCGATCGTCGCCTCGGTGGCGCCCTGGGGCACCGACGGCCGGCTGGCCGTGGTGCTCGGGTTCGCGGTCGCGGTTGTGGCACTCGTTGGCGTCGAGGGGGAGCAGGGCCGCTGGGCGTGGGTTGTGGCGGCGGCTGTGGTGTTTGTCATCGTGTCAGGGCTGCACGTGGCGCTGACCAGCCCGAGCGCTGCCTGGGTGGTCGACAGCCACATGGTCCCGTGGGTTCCGAGGCCTGGTGGTATGGCGAGACTCGTTATCGCTTGGTCTTCCACCCTGGGGTGGACGGCGCTGGTGGCCGTCGCGGCCTCACAGATCCCTACGGCTCGCACCCGTCCTGTTGTGACCGTGCTTCTGGGGTTGGCGGCGATGTTGCCCCTGTTCAATCCTGGCGGCTTTCCCGTGGACAGCTACGAGCTGCTTTGGAACCGCAGCACTTTCGCCCACCCGAGCTTCACCGTCGCGCTTATCGCGCTCTTCGCTGCGACGGCGCTCCTGGCCCGACAGAGCTCCGTGTCTGGCGATCGGGTCCGTTCCCCAGGTGATGCCCCACTCGGGCGAGCTTTCTGACGATCCTCGCTTCAAGCGCCCTGGTGGTGGCACCATGCTGGGGCGCTCCGGTCGACGGGTCGCGATACCTGCGGCCGGCAGTCGGAGCGGGTGCCAGGGGTGATCTCGCCGACGGGAGCTTGCTTGGGTACAACGCGACGCCGTACTGCGGCTCTTGCCAGTCGTGAGCACGTCCGACCGCGAGTGTCGGACCAACCTCTGCCTGGTCACCTCGGCGTCGGACAGCATGAACGAGCAGCTGGCGCCTGAGAGCACGCCTGGGCCGCACCATGTTCGCGATGATGGCCACCGGCGACGACTACGACCCCGACTCCGAAACCAACCGCCAGCACCGGC
Source organism: Nitriliruptoraceae bacterium (assembly GCA_046545715.1). Lineage (GTDB taxonomy): Bacteria > Actinomycetota > Nitriliruptoria > Nitriliruptorales > Nitriliruptoraceae > SKTG01. The sequence continues at coordinate 1,024 of JBKGZF010000288.1, forward strand.
CGCAGGAGGTGGCCATGGCCGCATAGCCTGCCGGTGACACGGTCTCCGCAGGGCCGGAGCAACGCCGCTACGACGATGAGGCACGACCTCGCTACTCAGTCTGGCGACCGGCCCTGCGGACCCCCTGCCCAGACCGCGAACGTGGAGAGTTGAGGTCCGACCTCGCATCGAACCGCATCAGTGTGCGGGCGCGGCAGGAACCGGAGACCAGCCACCGGACAGACCACGCAGCGTAAGCACCAACCCGGCTCGCCAGCCGGGACGGCCCCACACGGGCTAACACCACACTTGACAGCAACTACGGAGACTGAGAGTCCACCGTGACGGCTTCCGCATCGAGTGGTGGTCGCGCCGATCACCGGCTGATCCAGTCGCGCAACTCGTCTTCGTCAACGTCGCCGGCGGCCACCCTCGATGATGGCAACGGGCTCGTCGCCTTCAGGGTGGTCGGGCGGGTAGGTCCCCGTGCGTCGTCGCGCGCATGAGAGGTCCGGCTGGCATGCTGGGTAGCGGGCCGTCCCCCGTGCGGCCCGCGTCTGGCATCGCAGAGCGAAGGCACGAACATGCGCGAGGAGCCGACCGACGAACCGCCGTCCGACGGGCAGGCGCCGCCGACGGCCGATGAGGTGGACCGCTACAACAACCCGGTGCGGATGCCGGTCGTAGCGGTGGGCATGATGCCGCTGATGGCGGTCGTACTCCCGCTGCTCGGCGTCGTCGGGATCCTCACCGAGGGTCAGTGGTGGCTGGGCGCGGTGTTCATCACGCTCGGCGCGGTGGCCGGTCTGCTCGCCTGGCGCAACAAGCGCGTCTACGCACGCTACGCGCCGCAGAACCAGTCCCCGAGCGACGACGACTGGCACCCGGAAGGGTGATCGCGCCCGGCCGCGTCCCCGGTCGGCCGCGACCGGCGTGTCGCGGGACGACGCCGGCTGCCCGGATCGTTCTCGCCCGTCGCATACCGGCGCTCGCGTGCGGTCTGGGGGCCGACCGCGATCGGGCGATCTGTGATGGCCCGCGGGGCACTCGCACGCGGGAGCGTGCACGCTCGCGTGCGAAGTGCACGTCTTGAGGGGGCTGCGGCCGGGCTGTGGTCAGGCGGTGGCCTGTCGGGTGGGTGCTGCTGTCGGGTCTGTGTGATGGTCGTGTCGGCGGTTGCTGATCTCGACGAGCAGCAGGTTGCATGCCTGCTCTGGGCTGATGCCGCGTTGTATGACGAGATCTGCGAATGAGCCGGCTGCGTCGCGGAGTTGGCGGTCCTCGGGTGCGGCGTCGTCGGGTTTCGCGGCGACACGGGTGCTGCGGCGGCGGTTGGAGATGACCAGTCCGGCGGTTTCGAGCTGCCGGTAGGCGCGGGCCACGGTTCCGGGTGCGAGATCGAGGTCGTGGGCGAGTTGGCGGATCGGGGGTAGCTGATGGCTTTCGTCGAGCCGACCGGTATGGATCGCGGTGGCGATCTGGGCTCGTACTTGCTCGTAGGCGGGGACGGGGGAGGTGGGATCGAGGTGGATGATCATGGTTGCCGCATTTCGGTGTCGGGACGTCGACCGGGGTGGCCGGTGCCGTAGGCCAGCCAGACCGCATAGGTCGCGGCGACCAGGACGAGCCCGACCGGCGCCAGTGCCAGCATCCAGATTCCAGAGACATCCGCTTCGACCCAGACGTTCCACAGTCCACCGAGCACGTCGGCGAGCACGGCCAGGCCCGCCGCGACGCTTGCGCCTACCAGCGCGTGGACGGCAGAGGAGCGGAAGGTGTCATCAAGGGCGCGGCGGGCAGCATCCGGTTGGCGTTGCGGTCGGGCGACGATCCACCGCTGGGCGGCAGGAACGGCGACGGCAAGGACCAGGAACACGACCACCGCGTCCCGCAAGTCGGGCTCAGGCCCGGCCACCTGCTCAGGCGAGGCCACGATCCATGCCGCCACGGCGACCAGCACCACGCTGGCTGTTGCGGATGGCAGCAGCCGCGCGACACGGGTCAGGTAGCTCATCGGGCGTCGTGGCAGCAGCCGGGCACTGCCTGGTGCGGGGGCGGGACGGCGACGTGTGGCCTCGGCGCCGAGCGCGCCGAGGAAATAGCCAGCCAGCAACCAGCGCAGCGGGGCGGTGTCGGCTGCGACCTCGCCCAACGCCACGGTCGCCGCCGCGCCTTGCCCGAGCACGTCCAGGGCGAGGTTGTAGGCCGTGCCAGCCCCCAGCCCGATGCAGGCCCCCAGCGCGGCCGGGACGGTGCGCAGCACCCGGGTGCGTCGCAACTCGGCTGCGGCCTCCGCGGCCACCTCCGCGGGGAGGTCCCGTCGTCGCAACCACCGCGCCAGCGCTCCCGGCGGGACAGGACGCAGCGCATAGGTCAGTGCTGCTGCAACCAGCGCGACGGGCAGCCACGTCCCGCGGTCGACCAACAGCACCCGCCACGAGACAACCAGCAACTCGCGCTGCGGCGCTTCGACCAGCACAACCACCACGGCGCCGGTGATGACCAGCACGGCCGCCAACGGCACCGCGACCCCGACAGCGGCCAACGTGGCTCGTCCTCCAGAGCGCACCCGCACACCGTCCTCCATAGTTTGTACCTTGCAGCTGGCACAAACTACAGCAGCAGCCGGTTTGTAACAAGCTACTGACACAGAATCACGCGAATCGAATCCGCTCGCCAAAACGTCCGCTGCCGTAGCTGGAAACCCGCCAGCCGTCCCTACCGGGCGTTTCCTGCTGCCCTGACAGGGCGTCAAAGAGGCCCTACGCGATGAACGCGGGGGTGGCGGGTTCTGATTGAGCGTTGCGGCCCCGGAGTCTTGGGGTGGGTGGAGTCTGCCAGGAGACGGCGGTCTTGAGCAGCATCCGGG